>CALEPS010000104.1 GCA_937910305.1 uncultured Bacteroidales bacterium
GGAATTTCGCTACCTTAGGACCGTTATAGTTACGGCCGCCGTTTACTGGGGCTTCGGTTCAATGCTTCGGTTGCCCTAACATATCCCCTTAACCTTCCAGCACCGGGCAGGTGTCAGCACCTATACGTCAGCTCTCGCTTTCGCAGATACCTGTGTTTTTGCTAAACAGTCGCTTGGGCCTATTCTCTGCGGCCTCTTTCGAGGCACCCCTTCTCCCGAAGTTACGGGGTCATTTTGCCGAGTTCCTTAACAAGGGTTCTCTCGTTCGTCTTAGGATTCTCTCCTCGCCCACCTGCGTCGGTTTGCGGTACGGGCACCCTCACAATTACTAGCGCCTTTTCTTGTCAGCGTGGATTCACATGCTTCCCTACTTTAATTTCGGTCCCCATCACGGCTCAGAAAACATCGGCGTACTTCACTACCGAATAACCTCACCGCTTAAACCGGCTCTACCATCAACCGGCTCATGCTATCCTTCTG
Source organism: uncultured Bacteroidales bacterium (assembly GCA_937910305.1). Lineage (GTDB taxonomy): Bacteria > Bacteroidota > Bacteroidia > Bacteroidales > Paludibacteraceae > Colicola. The sequence goes on from CALEPS010000104.1 coordinate 481, forward strand.
CGTCAGCGCATCGCTCATAAAGGTGGTACTGGAATCTCCACCAGTTGTCCATCGCCTACGACTTTTGTCCTTGGCTTAGGCCCCGACTTACCCTGGGCGGATGAACCTTCCCCAGGAAACCTTGGGCTTTCGACGGGCAGGTTTCTCGCCTGCCTCTCGTTACTCATACCGGCATTCTCTCTACTGCATCGTCCACGGCTCCTTTCGGTACCGCTTCAGCCAATGCACTATGCTCCTCTACCGCTCATATCTCTATGAACCCGAAGCTTCGGTGGTGTGTTTTAGCCCCGTTACATCTTCGGCGCACAATCACTCGACCAGTGAGCTATTACGCACTCTTTGAATGTGTGGCTGCTTCTGAGCCAACATCCTGGTTGTCTATGCAATTGCACATCCTTTCCCACTTAACACACACTTCGGGACCTTAGCTGTCGATCTGGGCTGTTTCCCTTTTGACGACGGATCTTATAACTCGCCGTCTGACTCCCGGACATCGTCTACATGGTATTCGGAGTTTGATAGGGTTCGGTAAGCTTTGAGACCCCCTAGCCCATTCAGTGCTCTACCCCCATTAGACTAACCTGAGGCTAGCCCTAAAGCTATTTCGAGGAGAACCAGCTATATCCGAGCTCGATTGGAATTTCTCCGCTATCCACAGGTCATCCCCGCCCTTTTCAGCGGACGTCTGGTTCGGTCCTCCATGAAGCTTTACCTTCACTTCAACCTGCCCATGGATAGGTCGCCCGGTTTCGGGTCTGCGTCATGCAACTTTGCCGCCCTGTTCAGACTCGCTCTCGCTTCGGCTCCGTTCCTTAAGAACTTAACCTCGCAGCATAACGCAACTCGCCGGTCCGTTCTACAAAAAGTACGATGTCGGACCTTGATCGTCCTTCATCTGCTTGTAAACACAGGGTTTCAGGTTCTCTTTCACTCCCCTCCCGGGGTTCTTTTCACCTTTCCCTCACGGTACTATGCGCTATCGGTCACCATATCGTATTTAGGCTTGGATGGTGGTCCACCCCGCTTCCCGCCGGATTCCTCGTGTCCTGCGGTACTCTGGTGCCGGCTGACCGCTTAGAACTTTCGTGTACGGGGCTATTACCCTCTTTGGCTGGGCTTTCCATCCCTCTTCTACTAGTCCCTCGCGTGCCGTTTGCCGGTCCACAACCCCGGAAGGCATGCCCTCCGGTTTGGCCTCTTCCCCGTTCGCTCGCCGCTACTTGGAGAATCATTGTTTATTTTCTCTTCCTGCGGGTACTTAGATGTTTCAGTTCCCCGCGTGCCCTCCTGTAAGACTATGGATTCATCTTACGGTGACAGGTTCTTCACCTGCCGGGTTCCCCCATTCGGATATCAACGGATCAATGCCTGCTTGCGGCTCCCCGTTGCTTTTCGCAGCTTGCCACGTCCTTCTTCGGCGTATGGTGCCAGGGCATCCACCCTGTGCTCTTTGTAGCTTGATTTTTTCGTCGCTTGATCCTGAGACCAATTGTTTCTTACCTTCGAATTCGCCCTCCTCTTCCGATTCGGACTCCTTCAAATTGCAACTGGCCTTCCCTCTTCCGTTCGTTTTCCCCTCCGGACTTCCTCTCGTCCGTCCTTCGGTTCTAATCCCCTTCCGAGGTTTGAATCTTCTTTTCTTGCTGTGCAGTTGTCAAGGTGCGGATCGGATCCGTCTCCAGATCCTGCCCGTCTATTTCAACGGGTGTGGGTCGCAGTGGACTCGAACCACCGACCTCTCGCTTATCAGGCGAGTGCTCTAACCGACTGAGCTAGCGACCCATATTCAGTGGAGATTAGCGGGATCGAACCGCTGACCTCCTGCGTGCAAAGCAGGCGCTCTACCGGCTGAGCTAACGCCCCAAAGCGGCCCGGGAAGGATTCGAACCTTCGTGGCCGTAAAGCCATGCGGTGTTCAGGACCGCAGCCATCAGCCGACTCGGCCACCGGGCCAAGATGCTCCTACAAACCATCCGTGACCGTTGAAAGACCTCGAATTATACGTATTGATCAATTACGAGACGACGTCCGCCAACTGTGAATCATGATGTAACATCGGAGCGCTGATCAAGCTGTTATCCTCGTTGATTTAGGCTCAACGACAGGCCGCGCACGGACTGGAGGAGTCGAACCCCCGCGAGCAGTTTTGGAGACTGCCGTTCTCCCGTTGAACTAAGTCCGCATGGAGCGGGTACAGGCTCATGGATGCAAAACCTTCCGCTTATAAGGCCGTTGGTCTATCATCGAGCCATCCCCGCAATATACTCAGATATGGCAATCCACAATGGTAATAATGTCCTGCGTGTCTGCAGAATCAATAAATCTTTTCATGTAATTTTCATGCCATCTTTTTGATTCATCTGCGCTTTCACTTGAACATCCAAACCAGCCCATATTGCCAGGAGCGTGCCAAACTCCGTCTGGAGTTAAAACCGCATATGTGCTGAACGACGCCACACTTTTTGCGTAGTCCTCCTTTGTTCCATAGTACTCCTTGTAATACTCCTCTTTATATATGGGGAAAATGTCCTCATCGTCGTCCTGCGGGCGATGATCCACAACTACATCCCAAAACCGAAGCGCTCGTTTATATGCTTCCTCGTCCATAGAAAAGTCGAGTTTACCGATCTCGCCCTCATCAACGGATTCACCGGTTTCTATATCCCTCAGCATACCTCCCCAGCGGCCACCCTCTGTATACCAATCCCACTTAGAATCCGGATTGTAGGTCGAATAAAGGTTGCCGTCCGTGTCACGCATGTCATTATCATAATCACTGGCAAAACATTCATAACACTCGTCATCCGTCTTACCAATACAGGATTTATAGTGCTCTTTGGCATAAGCAATAGCTTCCGCTCTTGTATATGCTATGTACTTAGGAACCCGAATATTCTCGTTAAAAGGGGCGAGCATCTCGTCGATATCCTGATCCGGATGATGAATTACGGCGACAGCGTAGTGACTCATCTAATACCTCCTATCAACTTAAAATTCAACTTTTACTCTGCGCAACGATCTCATTGTATTACATAGTGTGCTCTATAAGATTCCATATATATTGAAATTGCTGGCTGCGAGAGTCGAACTCGCACCATCTAAGTCAAGACTCACATGCTTTCCGTTACAACAAGCCAGCAAAAGCTCCTACGCCGAGTTGAACGGCAACCCTGTGAGACGAAACTCGTGCGCCGCTATTACACTATAGGAGCTAAAAAAAAGAATTGCCTGAACGCAGCCCGTTGGTTCACTGCGCGTCATCGTACTCAAGCGCGAAACCATTACCGCGGGGTTTTGTCAAGCGTTAGTACGTAAGCGTTACTGCAAATAATCTTTATACAGGCTGAGCTTTGAGCGTTTGTCTTTTGTTCTTGAACTTTATCGATTTGAGCTTTGAATCAACGCCTGATTCGCATCCTATGCCATTAACGTTATACATAGGTTCCTAATCAGGCTCATCAAATTATTGTATGTTGTTTGATTAAGCTTATCAAACAGCGAGCAAGAAGCTCATTCTTGTTCTTGCGCTCTTTCTTCTTGAGGCGGTTTTTATTGTTTTAACTGAGTGGTTTGCCGCCGGCCACTCAGCGAATACGGTTTGCAGTTTTCGCGTTCAGGCAATATGTCGAGGTCCGGGTTAAAGAGTTTCGTATTCCACTTCGACGGTTGTCATTGCGTTGGACACCGACAAAGCAGAATCAACGTCCGACAGGAATGAGTCAATGCGGTCCTGAAGTTCATCGATTACCTTGGCGGATTCGATGGGGTCAATGATCTCAACGGTTTGAGAAGCAACAAAGTCTTCACGCATACGTTTGACATCATCCGGAAGATTCTTGCTATCCGCACCCTCCGCGATCGTCTTCACATACTGCTCCACGCGAGCATCAAGTTTTTCACCGTTTTCCCTGTCTGCGTTCGTTTTACAGCGGGCTACCTGATTGCTAATGGTTTCTTTCAGGGCGACAAGATAATCGATACCCATACTTTTCATATCGATCGCTTCCGCTACGGAGTACTCCTGATCGCCAATCCTCACTACGGTGACCGCGTTAGAGCGGGTTACAGCGCGCTTGATTGCATTCCGGCGGTTAATCAGCGTCCGAATAGACTGGTATTTCTCACGAACCTGATCGTAGAAATCCTTGATAGGAGCGCCAGCGATCTTGGAGTTGCTATGCTTATTGGTCACTATAAAGGTTGTATTGCCAATTTCCTTATTGATTCGAGCATCCAGGATTTTGAGCTCTGAAAGTGCCTTGTGAATGGTCATCTGTTCCTTCATGACATAATCTCCTTTTGATCTTTAAATTTTTATACTATTAGGAAAACAGGCCTATGATATTTTTTATCACAAGTATCACCATGGTGATAAGGCCTACCGGAATGACCCAGTCTTCCATGATCCTGCTAAATCTTGTTTCGTCTTTCATGTGA
>CALEPS010000105.1 GCA_937910305.1 uncultured Bacteroidales bacterium
TGCACCACTGATGTTCGTGATAACAGGAGCGTCCAGAGACGGGCAGGAAGTGCCATAGGTATATTCGAAGGTATAGCCGCCATAGCAGTTGTTGTTGGAGGCTGTCTTCCATTCGATGGTACCATTGTTGTACTTGATTTTCGTGCCCGGAGCCACAAAGGCTTCGTCTTTGAGTCTGAGGGTGAAGGTCAGGCTGTTGTCGCCGTCATAGTCGCGGATGAAGAAGTTGCCTGCGGGCTGCGAGCCTACGGTGAACTTATCCAGATTGTTTCCGTTCATACCGTTACCGCCGCGGAACCTGGTACCGCTGTCGCCGGAGATGGAGATTACCACATTGCCCTCGTCATCGGTCTGCCATGTGATATACGCGAGCGAGTTGCCGTTACCAATCGGTTCGGAGCAGTATTCGGAGTTGCCGAGTACGATCTCCGGGGCGGTGAGGGTCCAGTCATACGCTTCGGATTCGGCATCCAGCATACCTTCCGCCTTGGCAACAAGCACCACCTGATAGGTGCCGTCCACCAGCGGGGAGAAATGCAGCACGTCGCCGGAAGCCACGTTCTCCTGCTTGTATTGCTCGGAGCCGTTCAGATAGACAATCACCGTGTAACTCTCTGCGTCGGTGACGGAAGTGAAAGTTATCACGCTGTCCGCACTGATAGCGGAGATGACGGGTTGGTCCAATCCCGGGCAGGTCGAGCCATAGACATACTCGAAAGAGTACTGGTTGCCGTTCTTGCCGTTCGAGCCGATATACCACTCTATCTGTTGCTGCTCGCCGTTCTTGTTGAAAGTGATTATATCACCGGCTTGCGGGATATAATCGCCTTCGGTCTTGGGGGTCCAAGTGAGAACCGTAGCATGGTCGGCAGTGTTCCAGCCTTTGTTGAAATAGTTGGTCATAGGCTGGCCGTTGCATTTGAAACCGTTGGGGTTCATACCGTTTCCGCCACGGAAAGTAGCATTGGCGTTGTTGCCGTAATCGGACATGGTGATGAGGATATTGCCGGACGCATCGGTCTCGAAGGTGAGGCACATATAGTTATCATTATTGTTACCTACACGCTCTGCGCAGACGGAGGAAGCAGGCATAGGCGCCTCCGCCGGAGTCCAATCCACCGCTTCCGACAGGTCGGAGTTCTGATAGTCGCTGCCCGTAGAGAGCGAACGCACATAGACTTGGAAGGTCTTGGCGGAATAGGAGGTCAGGTTGATTTGTTCTCCGCTCGCCACCTTTTGATAAGCCATCAGCGAACCGTTGTAATACACGTACGCGATGTTTCCATCTGCATCTTCATCCGCGTCAAAGGTGAGCACGCCTTCTGTGGTAATGGAGACATTCTCAGGAGCCGGCAGTTTGGCGCAAGCGTTATCATCGTAGGTGTAGGTAAACGAATAGGCATTGCTGTTGGAGTCACCGTTCTTGGTGGTCCACTCGATCTGCTGGTTTTCTCCGTTGGCGTTGAAGGTAATTTGCGCCCCTTCTGGAATAGTGGTGACAGGTGTCCATACGATGGTATTCGAACCGGCGGAATAGGTCTTGCTGAAGAAATTGGTGATTGCCTCACCGTTGACCTTGAAACCGTTGGTGTTCATACCGTTGCCACCGCGGAAAGCCGCTGCCGGGTCGCCGTCCTGACCGGTAAGGGTGATTACGACGTTGCCGTCCACTGTATTCCAAGACAGATAAACTTGTCTGTTACCGTTACCGATAGCGCCGTTGCAGGTTGCTACTTGGGTTGCCGCCTGCATGCTGACAAAGGACAGCATGAGGGTCATTAAAAGAAATGAAATCTTTTTCATGATTGTGATTTTATTATTGTTTAATTAATATGGTATTGCGCTTCCGCGTGCGGGTACATGAGCAGGTCCATCATCGGTGCCTCCGTTCGAGACAGTAAGCATCAGATTGACTATGGATACAACAGCCACATCGGTAGCCGGTTGTATATACATATTCTTTTTCATATCGGCATGTATAGATTAAGTTAAACATCTTGCTTTTTACTTTACCATCCGTCCGGTAGCGTCATAGCGTCTGCCGTTGCGGAGGATGTACAGTTTACCGTCCATGATTACCTTGGTACACGGCACATCGTTCCCTTGGATCCCGTCGATGCCAGTAGCGGTGTTCGTTCCTTCCACGCCGAAAGTGATACGCCGTACGCCCGGTCTCGCAGCAGGAGCCGGCTGAGGTCCTTCCCTTAAATCCACATATGCCCGGTTGGCAGGAACCGTCAGGTCGGTCTGACGGGCTGTTACCGCGTAGAACTTCGTGCCGGAGAAGTAATAGACATCAGGCGTAGTATTCGGGATGATTATCTCCTCAAAGGTACCCACCATGTTTCCGTTCTGTACGGGGGCTGCCACAGGAGCGTCATCGGTGACGTAGAGCATTAGCGCATTGGAGGTTGCCTCAAACAGGTAGGGCTTACCGGGTTCCAAGGCATCCAGCACCTCGTCAAAGACGAACTTGCCGTTCTCGACACCTGCCATCACATACATATTCGCCCCTGCGAAGGTCAGTCCCTGCGGATAACATACCGTGCCTAACTCACCCGGTGCCATCCAGTTGTCGTTGCGCTTATAGCCCGGTTTGGAGCCATAGGTGTAGGTAAAGTTTTTGGAGACATTCCCGTTATTATCCGATACTTTCCACTCAATGGCTGTGTTGTACGAAATGACATCACCGTACTTGAGCGGGCAGTCAGCTTTCGGCACAAGAATCATGGTAGATTCACCCTCGCTGTAATTGGTGGTTCCATCGGCTTTCTTCTTGTCGAAATAACTGTCCAACTGGTTGCCATACACTTTCATTTGATTGATTTGCACGCCGCTGCCTCGCCATACGGGGTTGTTCGTGCCGGAGAGAGTAAGGATGATCCGGCGGTCGGCATCGGTCTTGATGTCCAGATAGACACCGCCGTTGGCAGTACTGAGTTCCATGTTATATACTTCGCTGAGCGTAAGGGGTTCGCGGGAAGCCGCCATAATCCATTCATAGGGTTCGGATGTTGCGGACTGCAAACCTGTGGCGTTGGCGGTGAGATAAACCGAGTAAACAGTATTGTTCACCTCTACCCACGGGTCATAGTTAATGGTAGCTCCATTGGATACATTCGCCTGCGTATAAACAAGGAAACCGTCGCGGTAGATGGACAACTTGTAGTTCTCTGCGTCTGCCACGGGCTCAAAGGTAATAACCTTGGATGCACTGATATTAGAGATGACGGGTTGGTCCAGTCCCGGACAGATCGCGCCATAGACGTACTCGAAAGAGTACTGGTTGCCGTTCTTGCCGTTCGAGCCGATATACCACTCTATCTGTTGCTGCTCGCCGGACTTGTTGAAAGTAATGACATCGCCGTATTGCGGTATATAATCGCCTTCGGTCTTGGGAAGCCAAGTAATGGTCTTAGTTTTGTCGCCGCCGTATTGACGTGTGAAATAGTCCGTCATAGCACGACCATTGCATTTGAAGCCGAGGGGATCCATGCCGTTGTTGCCACGGAAAGTAGCATTGGCGTTGTCGCCGTAATCGGACATAGTGATGACGATATTGCCGGACGCATCGGTCACGAACGAGAGGCACATATAGTTGTCATTATTATTACCTGTGCGCTCAGAGCAGACTTTCGACTGCACGGTGCGCGCTGTGAGCGTCCAATGATAGGCGTCCGATGCTTCGGAATCGCTGTAACCCTCTGCACTTGCCACCACGGTCACGGTGTAGTCACCTGCTACCCACGGGAAGAAATGGAGCACATCGCCGGAGTTGAGACCCGCCTGCGTATATTTCTCCACGCCGTTCAGCGAAACGGTTGCCACATACGATGTAGCATGAGTGTCTCCACTGATTGTAATCACGCTGTCTGCGTCAATGTCTGTGATAGTCGGTTGCGACAGTACCGGTGCTGCCACTACCCAGTCTGCGGCGCCTGATTCAGGAGAGTCATGGTAGCAGGAGGCGTGAGCAATGAGTTTGACCAGATAGGTGCCGTTAACAGCAGGGCGCGTCAGGGGGTTGCCGGAAACAACGGTTTGGCGCGCATATTCCGTCTCATTGGCATCATAGATAACAGCGGTGTAGGTCTCGGCATTGGCAACCGGGTCAAAGGTAATCACGCCATCAGCGAAGGAAGAGATAGTCGGTGCCGCCAAAGTCGGCATCTTGCTGCCATAGATATAGGAGAAAAGGATAAGTTTGCTGTTAGAACCTGAGGTGGGATTCCATTCCGCAGTACCAAGAAAACGAATCCGGTCACCCAATTGCACGGCTGTCTGATTATTTTTGGGTTTAAGAATGAATGTGTTGGTGCCTGCCCAGCCGCTTTCTCTGTCAAAATAGCTTTGCAGTTTCTGATTACCCACAAAGAGTTTGTCCCAAGTAAGTCCGTCGTTACGCCATGTAGCG
>CALEPS010000106.1 GCA_937910305.1 uncultured Bacteroidales bacterium
TATTCCGAATGTCAACATCCATTTTCGCGGTACCAAGATCGGTACTACCTCCGATGAAAACGGCTCCTATGCGCTTCGTGTTGACATGAATGCAAAGAGTCAACTCGTCTTCTCCGCTGTCGGCTATTACACCCAACGGTTTGACATAGAGCCCGGTACGATGGCAGGACTACAAGTAGCTCTACGGGAAAAAGTAGCAACACTGACAGAGGTTGTAGTCGCACCGAATGAGAACCCGGCGCTCGAACTACTGCGCCAGGTACGCGCTCACCGGCAAGAAAACGACCGGACGCTGCACCCCGAATCGGCTTTCACTGCTCATCGCGAACAGACCCTCTACGTCTCGCATATCACCAAACGACACCTGCGCCGTGCTCTATGGCGGAGCCTGCAAGACGGACTCATCGCGCAAGAAGACTCCACCTATATTTTACCTCTTTACCGGGAGACGCAATCCTTCCGGCTGACCGGGCATGAAATGATTCCGGCTAATGACCAACGCACACAGGCACTTATACTATCCACAACTGACTATTCTTCCCTTATCGGAGGGGAAGGGAATTTAAATTTCTACGCTCCCTCGGTCTCGATCATGGGGCATGCCTTCCTTTCGCCGCTTGCTTCGGGAGGTAACTTATATTACCGTTATTATCTAGAAGGAGCAGACACAATTCATTTCCGCACCCGCAACCCGTTCTACGCCACTTTTAACGGCGAACTGGTCATTGACACAGTTACCTTCGCTCTACGTTCCATAAAGGCCTATGTGCCGGCAGAGGTAGCTGTGAACTACGTCAATACACTGCATGTATCCCAAACGCTCGCGCCGGACAATACGATTGCTTCCGAACATATCTCAGCACTGCTCGATTTTAGTATAAAGACAGAAAAAGCCGGTACTGTTTTCCCTACCTTGCTGCTCACAACCTCTCTCAAGAATCCTGACGCACAGACGATAATAAGCAATCATGACAGTTTATTCGTTTCAGAAGAATTGCCCTACAATGAGAAGAGCGAGTTATCACTAAGTATAGCAGACTCATTGCCAATCATTCGGGCCGCGAAATGGTTTGCGACTATTGCGACAACGGGTTATATTCCCACCGGTACTCCTGTTGATATCGGTCATATTGAAGAAATACTACAGGTCAACAACCATGAAGGTGTACATATCGGTTTGCCTTTCCGCACGAACGAGAAGATGTCAAAGGTCGTCAGTCTGGAAGCCTCAGTAGGATATGGTATCAAAGACCGAAGTCCCAAAGGAATGGGACGTATCTCTATCAAACTCCCCACGCCTCGTATAAACACCTTGCAAATCGAATATAACGACCGCTATGTTTGGTCAGAAGTAGATGATTTCGACCGCTTACTACGGGAGAACTCTGTGGGATGGGGAAACTTCGATTTTACCTCTTATGCATTTGAGGCACTCAAACGTGATTCTCTATGTGTCAACACCGCATTGCGCCAACGGCAGCTCCAACTCCATTGGTTTGCCGATTGGACTCCACACTTGGAGACACATGCCTATGTACGTGCAGGATGGCAAGACGGCTATGCTTATCAGTCGCTATCAGCTATCGCACGGTTGTCATGGGGAGAACGCAAATACGACGGTTATTTCATGCGTAGATACGCCTATTCGGCAAAATACCCCATTCTCTACCTCGGTTTCGAAACGGGACATTGGGATAGAGGTCTATATGCCCACTTGCGCATTATGCTCGTCCAGCATGCGAATCTGGGCATGGGCGGCATGCTTTCTTACGCGCTCCAAGCCGGAACTCTTTTTGGACGTGTACCGAGCACGTTGCTATGGCAAGCGAATGCCAACCAAGGCTATGCCTACGACCCGTATCGCTTCACATTCCTGCACGGCAGACAAATGATGGCTGACAAATATGTCACGTTGCAAACCGAATGGAACGGTCATGGCATTCTCTTTAATCTTATCCCGGGTATCAGGTGGCTCCATCTGCGCGAACTGGTAGAAGCAAAGATCGCCTACGGCTATTTATCCCAAGAATTACTGACATATACATCTCCGCACAATTTATATGCAGAGGTCGGTGTCGGAATTGGTAATATACTCCGCGTGTGTGATCTCTACTCTGTCTGGTCTTTATCGCCGGAAATTCAGTGGGGGATGCGCTTCCGCATTCATTTAGGGCTATGATGGTATGATTTTTGTAGCATCAAAATTGGAAATAAAACATTAAAAACAACTATAATTTATGGCAGAAAAGAAATTAATGCGCTCTTCCAATAAGATTTTGGCAGGCGTTTGCGGCGGTATCGCCGAGTATTTTGACGTAGATCCCACCTTGATTCGTGTGATCTATGCAATCTTAGCAGTATTTACCACCGGTTTTCCCGGACTTCTGCTTTATCTCATTCTCATGCTCATCATGCCGGCTGCACCGGTTAAGAACAAAGTAGAGGATGTTGAATTCAAAGACGCAACAAAAAAAGAGGACAAATAAAAGTCCTCTTTTTTGTTAAAACATACTTTGTTGACCATCCGCCCCAAGCGGTGTTTTCCCAAGATGTTTATATGCCAATTCCGTTGCTTCGCGGCCTCGTGGAGTTCTTTTGATAAAACCCTCTTTGATCAAATAAGGTTCATAGACATCCTCAATCGTACCTGCATCCTCTCCCATAGCCGTAGCGATGGTGTTCAATCCGACAGGTCCTCCGCGGAACTTATCAATAATGGTAAGCAATAGTTTGTTATCTATTTGATCAAGACCGAATGTATCAATATTCAATGCCTCTAAAGCGTATTTAGCGATCTCCAAATCGATCTTACCATTTCCTTTGACTTGTGCAAAATCACGTACGCGGCGCAATAACGCATTGGCAATACGGGGCGTTCCGCGAGAGCGACGGGCAATCTCACCTGCCGCTTTTTCGTTGATCTCTACGCCCAGCAAACGCGCACTACGCTTAACGATACCCGCTAAAATATCGGCATCGTAGTACTCCAAATGGCAGTTAATACCGAAACGGGCACGTAGAGGGGATGTCAACAAACCAGAACGGGTCGTAGCACCGATTAGCGTGAAATGGTTCAGGTCGATCTGAATTGTGCGCGCCGAAGGTCCCTTGTCTATCATAATATCTATACGATAGTCCTCCATCGCAGAATAGAGGTACTCCTCTACAATCGGGCTTAAACGGTGGATTTCGTCAATAAAGAGCACATCGTTTGGTTCCAGCGAAGTGAGGAGTCCCGCAAGATCGCCGGGTTTGTCCAGCACAGGTCCCGAAGTGACCTTAAATCCCACTCCCAACTCGTTCGCAATAATATTGCTCAAAGTCGTTTTTCCAAGTCCCGGAGGGCCGAAAAGCAGCACGTGGTCCAGGCTTTCTCCGCGTTGTTTAGCCGCCTCGACAAAGATCTTCAAATTTGATGTCACCTTTGTCTGACCTGCGAAATCCGCGAAACACAACGGACGGAGCGCATTATCCTGCTCCTTCTCGGACATCTGCTGCCGTATATCAAATTCTGCCATAATGCTATTGGGTTACTTCGTGGAATAACTGTTCCAAATCAGTTATTTTATCAATGAATTCATCTGCTTTTATCTCTCCGTGATCCAAGATCACCACTCTATCACACATCTCCCGCACTTCCTGCATAATATGCGTAGAAAGGATCACCGTACGTTCCTTGCCTAAATCACGAATAAGGCTGCGTATTTCCACCAACTGGTTGGGGTCGAGGCCTGTAGTCGGCTCATCCAGAATCAGCAGTTCTGGATTTCCTAATAAAGCCTGTGCCAAGCCCACACGCTGACGATATCCTTTGCTCAACTCACGGATATGCTTGTGCCGCTCAGGAACCAATCCTACGCGATCAATAAGTGCATCTATATCCTCGTTGGCATGGGTCAGCCCTGCCATAAATTGAAGATATTCCGTTACATACATCTCGTCATATAGCGGGTTATTCTCCGGTAAATAACCTATTCTCTCCGGAACCTGCACCTTGCCGCTATCTGCTTTCCAAAGACCGATAAGGATCTTCATCAATGTTGATTTACCGGCACCGTTCGGTCCTAAAAGTCCTAAGACTTGACCAGAAGGTATTTCCAAACGGATATCTTTGAGCACTTGCTGTGCACCAAACGACTTGTTGATATGTTCAATAAGAATCATATGGTCGCTTCTATATTCCAGACGAAAGCACGGACTCCGACTTCTTCGTTACGGAGATCCAGTTTCTTGATCGACTCCAAGAGTGCGGGCACCTGTTCATCGTCAACGACGGTGATAACACAGGAGTTCATCTCGGGCCAAGCGTGGGTA
>CALEPS010000107.1 GCA_937910305.1 uncultured Bacteroidales bacterium
CCTTTTCGGACTGCCAAGTCAAGGCAGTCCTCCAGGTCCCGTGATGGTCGCGTTGGCGACCCGATGCTATTCATTAAAGATAGTGTATAGCCGGTGTCCGTCAACCTGCTCGAAATGCTCGGGCAGACGCACCTCCGGCGCACGAACGCCGTCACCTATAATTATCTCGGGAGCCACTTCTACGTGGATCTCATCCCATGTGCCGCTTGCCAGAATCGAACGGAGCAAGGTAGGACCGCCTTCTACCAGTATAGAATGAATACCTCTGCCCGCCAGGTCATCCAGAATGAAGTTCCAATCCGTCTTCTCACGATAGACAATCACCGGATCGATTCCCGGATAATCGCTCCCGGTAGAAGCAAATATCTTCGATTTCATCGGTATTTTTCCGCTTCTGTCCACGGTCACGCGGATGGGGTTTCTTCCCTCCCAATGGGTGGTCAGCAGACGCGGATTGTCCATAAGAACCGTATTGGTGCCAACCATGATTGCCATGTTCTCCGCCCGCATCTTATGCACCAGTTTCTTTGTCTCCGCCGTCGAGATAGCCAGCGCACCTTGAAGATGTAATTTTGAATTTTGAAATAATCGTGCCCCTTGTGGGCTAAGAATTTTGAAATAATCGTGCCCCTTGTGGGCTAAGAATTTTGAATTTTCCCTCCTCTTATCCACAAAACCGTCCGCCGTTTGTGCCCATTTCAGTATCACGTACGGCCTTTTCTGCTCGTGAAGGCACAGAAAACGTTTGTTCAGTTCGCGGCATTCTTTCTCCATCACGCCCACTACCACTTCTATCCCTGCCTTGCGCAGCATGGCTACGCCTTTTCCGGCTACCAGCGGATTAGGATCCAGCATTCCTACTACCACTTTGCCTACTCCCTTTTCGATAATCAGTTTGGCGCAAGGAGGCGTTTTGCCGTAATGGCTGCACGGCTCCAGAGAGACAAACAGCGTACAATCCTTATAAAAATCCTTCGTACATCGTACATTTGTCCTTCGTACATTGTCTTCGGCGGCACGAAAACAATTGACTTCCGCATGCGGTCCTCCGTACTGCTCATGCCATCCTTCCGCGATAATCTCCCCCTCCCTTGAAGGGAAGGACGGGGAGGGGTTTTGTACCAGCACCGCTCCAACCATCGGATTTGGTGCCACATAATACTCGCCGCGACGGGCAATTTCGATACAACGGGCAATATAATTTGCGTATTCCATTTATTTTTTGTAATTTTGCAGCCGATTTGAAGAACCTCATAGCACATATTACCGCGCAACTGCAAGCCGCATATCCCGCTGACGAAGCGGAAGCGCTGGCTTGGTGGATTGCCGAAGAACTGAGCGGGAAATCGCGCACGGAACTCCAATTCGGGTACAAAAGTACTACAAATTTTCCACATTTGCAAATAGGAGAGCCTTTTTTAGCGCAAATTATCTCCCGTTTGCTGCATTTTGAGCCTGTTCAGTATATTTTCGGCCACACGGTATGGAACGGTTTGGACCTCAAAGTCACTCCTGCCACTCTCATTCCCCGTCCCGAAACCGCCGAACTGGTGGAGCGGATAAATGAGAAAATGGGAAAATGTGAAAATGAGAAAATGCGAAAATTACTGGATATTGGCACCGGATCCGGATGTATCGCAATCGCGCTGAAGAAGAGACATCCGGAATGGGACGTAACCGGAATTGACATATCGCCCGAAGCTATCGCGGTTGCGAAAGAAAATGCCCTCCGGAACAACACCGAAGTGAACTTCCGGGTAGCAGATATTTTCTCCGATGAATTAATCGAGCATCACCAATACGACATCGTCGTTTCCAACCCTCCGTATATCTGTGAGAAGGAGAAAAAAGACATGCGTCCGAACGTCCTGAACCACGAGCCGCATACCGCACTCTTTGTGCCGGACGACGATCCGCTGAAGTTCTACCGCCGCATTGCCGCACTCTTCTCCCATACCCCATCCCCCGTTACCCGTCACCCGTCACCCGTAACCCGTCACCCGTCACCCGTAACCCCTCCCCCTCCCCTCCTCTTCTTCGAGATCAACGAAGCGTATGCTTCGGAGATAGTTGCCATGCTGGACGGAATGGGCTATACCGACATACAAATAACAAAAGACATCTATGGCAAAGACCGAATTATCGAAGGCCGAATGGCTAAGTAAAGCAGAGGCTTATTGCGCACGTGCGGAACATTGTGCAGCAGACGTCAGACGCAAGTTGTACGAATGGGGTGCAGACCCTGATTTCTCCGATTTCATCGAACAAAAACTCTATGAGAACAACTTCCTGAACGACACCCGGTTTTGCAACGCATATGTCCATGACAAGGTGGAATATCAGGCTTGGGGGAGAATGAAAATCCGTGCAGGACTGAATGCACTGCAACTGCCTGATTCCGCTATCTCCCAAGCGCTGGAGAACATCGATGAAACCGTGTATTTCCGCAACTTGCGCGCCCTCGTCAACCAACGTAGGTCCGATCCCGAAGAAAAACTTCTCCGTTTCCTCCTCCAGCGCGGTTTTACGTATGAAGAGATAAAAAACTGCAAATAAATTTGCTCATCTCAAAAAAAAGCAGTACCTTTGTACCCGCTTTTGAAAATCATCAAATCGTAAATCGTCAAATCGTAAATAACTTCATGAACATTATCCACACACCTATTGAGGGTCTATTAGTTATTGAGCCGCAGGTTTTCAAAGATGCGCGCGGTTATTTTGTAGAGACATACAACGAACAACGCTACCGCGAAGCCGGTATTGAATCCGCTTTTGTTCAAGACAACCAGTCCTGTTCCTCTTATGGTGTTGTGCGCGGCCTGCATTTCCAGAGACCGCCTTATTCGCAGGCAAAACTGGTGTGCTGTACTGTAGGACGTGTTCTGGATGTGGCGGTGGATCTGAGAAAAGACAGCCCTACTTTCGGCAAATGGTTCAGCGTCGAACTGAGCGAGGAGAACAAATGGCAGTTTTATATCCCCCGAGGCTTTGCGCATGGTTTCTCCGTATTGAGCAATCAGGCTATCTTTACCTACAAATGCGACAACCTCTATCATCCCGAAGCAGACGGAGGCATACTGCTCTCCGACCCCGATCTGGCAATTGACTGGCAGGTGCCTGAACAACTGCGTATCATCAGCGAGAAAGACACCAGACATCCTCTCTTGAGAGATCTGGACAATCCGTTCTAATCTTCAAATCTTCGAATCTTCAAATCTTCAAATAAGATGAATATCTTAGTCACAGGCAGCAACGGTCAGTTGGGAAACGAGATGCGCGTATTGAGCGCTGCGCACCCGAAGCATAACTATTTCTTTACGGACGTCGTGGAAGCAGACGGTGTCCGGGTGCTGGACATCACCGACAAGGCGGCTGTCAGCGCTTTTGTCAATGAACATGCCATCGATCTGATCGTCAACTGCGCCGCATACACCAATGTGGACAAAGCGGAGGAAGACGAAGTGACCGCCATGAAGATCAATGCGGAAGCGCTATCCGTTTTGGGCAGTCAGGGAATACGCGTCATTCATATCTCCACCGACTATGTCTTCTCCGGCGACGAACATATCCCTTGCCGCGAATCGGACCCTGTTGCACCCCGTACTATCTACGGTATCACGAAATACGAAGGAGAAAAACGGCTCTTGGCTTCCTGTCCGGAAGCAGTCATTCTCCGTACGGCATGGCTCTATTCGTCTTTCGGCAACAATTTTGTCAAGACCATGATGCGACTCGGTAAGGAGCGCAAAGAACTGGGAGTGGTCTTTGACCAGATAGGCACACCTACCTATGCTGCCGATCTCGCACAGGCTGTATTTACCGTTATAGAGGCGCCGGTATGGCATCCCGGGATTTACCATTTCACCAACGAAGGTGTCTGCTCTTGGTATGATTTCACGATCGCCATCCTCGCTCTTGCCGGTATCTCGGAATGTCGGGTGAAACCGATTTTATCGGAAGAATATCAATACAAGACCCCAAGACCCCACTACAGCGTACTGGACAAATCGAAATTCAAGAAGACCTTCGGCGTGGAGATTCCCTATTGGCTGGACGGACTGAGACGTTGCATGAACGCATTAAACGGATAATGGTACATGGTAAATGAGATGAGAGATACCTTGGATTTTCTGGCAGAATTAGCCTGCAACAACAATAAGGAATGGTTTGATGCCAACCGCGACCGGTACCAGGCATGCAGGGAACGGTTTGTCGCTTTCTGCACTGAATACCTTGCCCGTCTGACAAAGATGGATCCGGCGTTGGCGCCGCTCCAACCCAAAGACTGCATCTGGCGCATCAACCGCGACATCCGGTTCTCCGCAGACAAACGTCCCTATAAAGAATGGTTCGGATGTTTCCCCGCTGCCGGAGTTCCCGGTCAGCCCAAGACATGGGGAAAGAAATCCATGCGCGGCGGCTATTACGTCCATATCCAACCCGGGCAGTGTATGTTCGCCGGCGGAATATGGGATCCTTCCAAAGAACTGCTTCAGGCGCTTCGTACGGAGATTGAAGCCAACTACGAAGAGGTAGAAGCTATCATGGGGTCCCGGAAATGGAAAAAGTATTTCAGTCAGGATTTTGACAGCTATTGGGGTACGGGATTGAAGAAAGTGCCTGCCGGCTTTGACCCCGAATTCAAGCATGCCGAATGGCTCAAACACAAGATGTACACATTTTCCATGCCGCTGTCCGATGAAATGGTATGTTCGCCCGATTTCATCGACCAAATAACAGATATCGCAGCAGCGGCAAAACCGATGAACGACTTCCTTAATTACACCTTCGAGGAATACGGAGAGTTTCCGAGTAGGTGCTAATATAATATATACAAAAGACTTGCTAGTTCAATGGATAGAACGGGGCTCTCCTAAAGCTCAAATCCGGGTTCGATTCCCGGGCGGGTCACACACCTAACTAACAAACACCATGAAACGCAAATTATTCTTTGCTATGGCGCTGCTTGTCTCCGCAGGTATGTATGCTCAATCGGACACGACGCGGATCATGCGCCCTGCAGCCTTGCCGGAGAGGACGGAAGTGAACGAACAGACGTTCGCGACAGAAGACACGCCGGAACTGCAAAAAACGCCGGACAGTCTGGTCCGCGTAGAAGTGACCACCATCCATTATTTCACAGACACACTGACTTCCATCATCTCCACGCCGGACAGCGTCGCCAAACAGCGCGAAGAGATCATTCGGACGGACTCGGCAGACCGTAGAGGTCATTACTTGCAGGCTTATGTAGGTCTCAGTTACGGTTCATTGGGTTACGGTTTTACAGACGACAAGAGCCACGTCAACGGTTTTGTCAGCCCGCTTGTTCAAATTCAGTACGCCTATTTCTTCCATCAGAATTTCGGTGTGGGAGTCGGTGCTTGGTTCACCAACAACACCTCCGTGGCTCACTTGGGCGGCACCTATACATGGGAGGACCAGATTGACACGGACACCGAGCAGCATTACAACCATAATTCCCAAGTGACAGCGTGGGACGAACGCCAGACGACGCTCAATATAGGCATCCCTGTCTCGCTCCAGTTCCAATACCGCAAGGAGGGCAAGAAAGCCGGTGTCTTCGCCGCTGTGGGCATTGCGCCTTCTTTCGCTGTAATGAACCAGTACCGCGTCACGAAAGGCCAGGTGACCCACTCCGGCTACTACCCTGCATGGGACCTGACACTTGACAACATCCATGAGTTCGGTCCTAAGGACTACACTCAAGAGGAGTCTGCTAAAGGCAAGATATCCGTCAATCCGCAAGCCACTATCTTTGCCGACCTCGGCGCCATCATCGCGCTCACGCGGCAGATAGACCTCTTCGTCGGCGGCTACTTCCAATGCGGAGCAAACGATGTCAACACCTCCGAGAAACACCCGCTTGGATGGAAAGACAACACGTTCACATTTATGGAGGAATACACCGGTGCCTACGCGCTCAATACCACCAAGGCTTCGCACCCCTACGAAGTAGGTCTCAAAGTAGGTATCCACTGGCGGCATATCAAGCCGGACAAACATGAGACGGTGGATTATTTCGATTATTTCACACGCAGGGACACTACGGTCAGTCTGCTGGCTCGCCGCGATACGAATAATACGGAACGCATAGACACGCTCACCCGCGCACATATCGCCAAAGCAGCCGAAGAAGTGGAGAAATTCAACAAGATCTACTTTGAGTACGACAGTTACAAACTCTCCGAGGCCTCGCAAAAATACCTCTCTTCCATCGTTGGAGTGCTGAATAAAGTGCCTGATGCCAAAATCGCCATTGACGGGCACGCTTCGGAGGAAGGGCAACGGCTTCATAATGAGCGACTGGCATACAACCGTGCTAAAGCTGTGGCGAAATTCCTGATCGGCCAAGGAATAGATAAAAAACGCGTGATCGTAATAGGCCATGGTTCATTGATTCCGAACGAAGAGAACGTCAACCATGAACTGCCGCTTGACCGCCGCGCGGAGGTGAAAGTAGTACAGAAACAAAGTGAGATTCAATAAGGAGGAGCAACGATGAAAACACGATATATTGTTTTAGGCATTCTGCTGAGTGCGGCTTTGAGCCTCAGCGCACGTATATACACTACGGGTGAGGATATTTATGTGAATGTCAAGCAAAGCGATGCGGTGGGCGATTGGTCAAAAGACGGGGCAAAGATCTTCTTCTATCTCTGGCAATCCACCAGTACAACTACCAATCTGTGGCTTGAAGCGTCCCATGTGCCGGGCGGAAACGAGAGTATTGTCAAGGCTTACAAGGTCACTATCCCGTCCACCGCTGCCGGCTGGTACGACCGCGTTATCATCGTCCGCGGTACAGCCGCCGGATGGAGCGCTAAATGGAATCAGACGTCCGATATAGATATACCCGACAACAGCGATTGCAACTGCAATATGCTGAATATCTTCGATCCCTCCGAGAGCAACAAATGGAGTATTTATTCTCCTTCAGCCGAAGGAATCGGAACCGTAGCGGCGGGAGAGACAGCCGATGAGATTCATGTATGCGCAGCGGCGGCAGGCGACCCTATTTCGCTTCGTCCGAAACTGAACAGCACCCAAACGGGATACCTGTACGACGACGTGATCGCCCATGCATGGTATTACTCTATGGACGGTATCAGTTGGAGTGCCGCGAGCGCATTCGCAGGAACAGCGCGGGACGAGGAGCTTGCGGTCTTGTGGATTTTCATAGCGTGGGCCGTGGCGATGGCCTACGTCGGTTGAGGAGATAGGATGCACAACACCATCCACCATCAGTATTAACTCCTGGTCGCCGAAGGCGGCGGACGCTCTGCAATGCGTAGCGGGTTCAACTCCCGCACCAGGACATAAAGGAAACGCGCGAATCCGAGGAGTTGAAAAATGGAACTGACACACGAGGAAATGGAATCCCTCAAGGTGGAAAGGGAATCGAGAATCGAGAAGGCGAGGAAAAACGAGAAGTCCATGCGCTTCCGCCACGCCTTTTTCCCGAAAGATTCTTCCTTTTGGGGAAGGTACGAGACTGAGCTTGGAATCCTGAAGAGGACACTCGGAAAGGCTAGGGCTTCGCTCGCGAAGGACGACAGAATCGGCTTCAAGAAAGCGTTGAAGGCAGTCCGCGAGATAGTCGACTATTTCGACGAAAGGCGGAGGGAGGACAGCGCGGAACTTGAGGAAAGGCTTATGGAGGAAAGGGAGGTCGCCCATGCTTGAGGACTATATGACCGAGCAGGAAAGCGTGTACGAGTTTTTCCACAATGCCGAGGAGGCCATGTCGGAACTTGAGGAGGACTACGAGGACTGCCTCGACGACACGGAGCACAAGGGCTTCTTCGGAGAGGAGTACGGAATCTACTTCGACGCTCTGGACAATCTGAAAGGAGCGTTCGAGACGGAGACCGGGCTTGAGGCCTTCCATCTCGTGGAGGAGATAATTGAAAGCCTCCTCGACCATGACGAAGATTTCGACAACTTGAAAGGCTTTGATGTTGAGATACAGAGAAGCAGCAGACAAGCACTCATGAAGGAGCTTGTGAAAAGAGACATCGAGCAGGCAGCCTTCCGAAATGGAAGCACACTTTGAAATTGTCGTTATGCAATTTGGATAAATAACGGTGGGAGCTTCAAACACTCGTCGAAAATGACCTATTCGGGGAGGGACGGTTAGAGGCGAACTTTTTTTGAAAATTAATGGGGAAAATAAATGACAGA
The DNA here is from genome assembly GCA_937910305.1 of uncultured Bacteroidales bacterium. Lineage (GTDB taxonomy): Bacteria > Bacteroidota > Bacteroidia > Bacteroidales > Paludibacteraceae > Colicola. The sequence goes on from CALEPS010000107.1 coordinate 8,206, forward strand.
CATCAACAGCGTTTTTTTGATAGGGCGTACTACAAGAGACATAAGCGACACAGACTTTTCATTTACACCGAATGGGACTGCAAGGTTGTTCTTGAGCATTGCAGTGAATAGGAGTGAGAAAAATGGGTCGGGATATTCCGACAGGGCTTCTTTCTTTGACGTTACAGTATGGGGAAAGACGGCGGAAATTGTAAGGCAGTACATAACCAAAGGCAAACAGATAGCCGTTCAAGGG
>CALEPS010000108.1 GCA_937910305.1 uncultured Bacteroidales bacterium
TGGACGGATGACCAAGCAGCTAAAATCCGTGAGATCATCGGTGCTAAATATAAAGTGGAAGGTGATCTCCGTTCGGAAACACAATTGAACATCAAGCGTTTGATGGATATCGGTTGTTACCGTGGTGTACGTCATCGTATCGGACTCCCTGTTCGCGGTCAGAGCACAAAGAATAACGCTCGTACCCGTAAAGGACGTAAGAAAACTGTTGCAAACAAGAAGAAAGCAACCAAGTAATCAACCGTTGGTATTAATAACTTGTCTTAAGTTTGTAGCCTAGTCTTCCGACTTCCGACTATTGACTTTCGACTAAATCAAAATTCATCAAACAATATGGCAAAGAAAACTATTGCAGCTAAGAAGCGCGTTGTGAAGATTGATGGTGTTGGCCAACTTCACGTGATGTCTTCTTTCAATAATGTAATCGTTACGGTTGCTAACGGTGACGGCCAGGTTATCAGCTGGTCTTCAGCAGGTAAACAAGGCTTCCGTGGCAGCAAAAAGAATACTCCTTATGCAGCTCAAATGGCAGCAGCAGACTGCTGCAAGGTCGCTTTCGACCTCGGCTTGCGTAAAGTAAAAGCATACGTTAAGGGTCCGGGACAAGGACGCGAATCGGCTATCCGTGCCTGCGTCGCTGCGGGTATTGATGTAACGGAGATTATTGACGTTACCCCAATGCCGCATAACGGCTGTCGTCCTCCGAAACGTCGTCGTGTATAATTGTTTAACCCTTTAACGTTTAGAAAATTATGGCAAGATATATTGGCCCAAAATCTCGCATTGCGCGCCGTTTCGGTGAGCCTATCTTTGGCGAGGACAAGGTGCTTGCAAAACGTCCGTACGCACCCGGACAACACGGTGTTAACCGTCGTAAGAAAAACTCTGAATATGGTACCCAGCTTGCAGAGAAGCAGAAAGCAAAATACACCTATGGTGTACTGGAGCGTCAGTTCCGTCTTCTTTTCGCAAAAGCAGCTCGTACTAAAGGTATTACCGGTGAGATCCTTATCCAGCTTCTCGAATGTCGTCTGGATAACATCGTTTACCGTCTCGGTATCGCTCCTACCCGTGCTGCAGCACGCCAGCTCGTTTCGCACCGTCATATCACGGTGGATGGACAGGTGGTGAATATTCCTTCCTATTCCGTTAAACCGGGACAGGTAATTGCTGTACGTGAGAAATCCAAATCTCTTGAGGTTATTGCTTCCTCTCTCCAGGGCTTCAATCATGCAAAATATGGTTGGCTCGAGTGGAACGAGGCTGAGAAAGCCGGCAAACTCCTCAATATTCCTGCGCGGGCTGAGATTCCGGAGAATATCAAGGAGCAATTAATCGTTGAGTTGTACTCTAAATAATTTTTAAATTCATGGCAATATTAAATTTCATCAAACCTGATAAGGTTATCATGTTGGAGTCGAGTGTGAACAAGGGAATTTTTGAGTTCCGTCCACTCGAGCCGGGGTACGGAATTACGATAGGCAATGCCATCCGTCGTGTGCTGCTCGGCAGCCTCGAGGGATATGCAATCTGCTCTGTCAAGATCAGTGGTATTGATCATGAATTTGCTACCATCCCCGGAGTCATCACTGACGTTACTAACCTTATCCTCAATCTCAAGCAAGTCCGCTTCCTGCATAAGGAGGGAGTAGAGGAGGAGACTGAGACTGTTAAACTCCATGTCAATAAGGCTAAATCCTTTACGGCAGGCCAGTTTAATACCGTTCTCCAATCCTTCGAGGTCCTCAATCCCGAGTTGCAACTCGCGGAAATGGACGACTCTGCTGATTTCGAGATTGAGATCACTATTAACAAAGGACGCGGATACGTGCCCGGTGACGAGAACCGCAAGGCTAATGACCCGATCGGAACGCTCGCTATCGACTCTATCTACACTCCTATTCGAAACGTCATGATTTCTGTGGATCAGTTCCGTGTAGGTCAACGTACCGACTACGAGAAACTGACTCTCGAGATCACTACCGACGGCTCTATCGCTCCGCAGCAAGCGCTTACCGAAGCTGCTAAGATCCTCATCTATCATTTCATGCTCTTCTCGGACGAGCGTATCGTACTCGAGGAGGAGACATCGAAGGCAAACTCTGCTCTCGATGAGGAGATCCTGCGTATGCGTCAGCTGCTGAACCAGAAACTTCAGGATATGGACCTCTCCGTCCGCGCCCTGAACTGTCTGAAGGCAGCCGAAGTAGAGACTCTTGGAGATCTCGTTCGCTACCATCGCGCAGACCTGCTTAAGTTCCGTAACTTCGGTAAGAAATCTCTTACTGAACTGGACGAACTGCTTGAGCGTAACGGACTCGCTTTTGGTATGGATATCTCACGTTACCACGTGAATGATTAATTCATTTAACACTCAACATTAAACAAAATTAGTATGAGACATAATAAAAAATTCAATCACCTTAGCCGCAAAGCCAACCATCGTGCTGCGATGCTTTCCAATATGGCATGCTCGCTGATTATGCACAAGCGTATCAGCACGACGCTTGCTAAGGCTAAAGCGCTCCGTATCTACGTAGAGCCGATCCTCACGCGTGCTAAAGAGGATAATATGAATAACCGCCGTTTGGCTTTCTCCCTCCTCAAACAGAAAGAGGTCGTTACCGAACTCTTCCAGAATGTAGGTGAGAAGATCGCTAACCGTCCGGGTGGTTATACCCGTATCCTCCGTACCGGATTCCGTCTCGGCGACGCTGCTGAGATGTGTATCATCGAACTCGTAGATTACAACGAGAATATGCTCAAGGAGACCAAGAAGGCCACCAAGAAAGCTACCCGCCGTGCCGGCAAAAAAGCCGTTAAAGAGGAAGTAGCTGAGGCACAGGCTGAGGCTCCCGAAGCTCCCGCTGCTGAGTAAGTTAACAGTTTAACGTCGCGTAGCGACCATTTTAACTATTTAACTATTTAACGTTATGTTTTTGGATGTCAAAAACCATAACCCGGAAGGTACAGATCTCGCCGCCGTCAAGGTCGGCGAGACTGTTTCTGTTTCCGGTATGATCCATAATGTCCGCGTCACGAAGTGGGGCGGATTTATCGTTCTTCGCAAATCCCGCGGACTCTTACAAGCAGTCGTTTCCAACGATACTTCCAAATTCTACGACGAAGCCGGTAACGAAATCGCCATGAACGATCTGTGCCGCGAGATGGCTGTCACGATCACAGGAACGGTCAATGAAGCGAAGATCAAAGATCCTGCAGCGTTCTACAACACGATTGAGATAGCAGTTACAGAAGTGCGGGTTCTTTCCCGTCCAACAACAGCCGAGGTGGTGGATATGAACGCCCTTAAGTTCGGCGACGAGGAGACGCTGCTGCGGTATAAGTTTGATAACCGCCAGGTAACGCTCCGCAATCCGCGTGACATGGCTATCCTCAAAGTGCAGAGTACCATCGCGCGTGCTTTTGGCGAGTTCCTTGCTGCTAATGGGTTCACCCAGATCTTCACTCCGAAGATTGTATCCGAAGGAGCAGAAGGCGGCGCGAACGTGTTTAAGATGGATTATTTCGGCAAGCAGGTTTATCTGGCTCAATCGCCCCAGTTCTACAAACAGATCGGTGTCGGCGTCTATGAACGTGTCTTTGAGATCGCTCCGGCTTACCGTGCGGAGAAACATGCTACCTCACGCCACCTGAACGAGTATATCTCGCTGGATGTGGAGATGGGCTTCATCAAAGGACAGGAAGATGTCATGACGCTGGAAGCGGCATTGCTTCGTCATATCATCGCTGTTGTGGAGCGCGACTGCGCGCATGAGTTGCAGTTGCTCAACGCGGTTAATCCGGTGCTCCCGGAGCAAGTTCCGGCATGGAAACTGAGCGAAGTGCATGAGATTCTCTTTGAGAACAACCTCTGTGAGCAAGACCACCGCGGCGAGGACGACCTCGCGCCGGAGGAAGAACGGGCTATATGCAAATATGCATTTGAGAAATATGGTTCGGACTTCGTGTTCGTCACCCATTTCCCGTCCGAGCACCGCGCTTTCTATGCGATGGATGATCCGGAGGACCCGAGTCTCACCTTGAGTTTTGACCTTTTGATGCGTGGTTTGGAGATCACATCCGGCGGACAGCGTATTCATAAGGAACAGGAATATCGGGAGAAAATGATTCGTCGTGGTATGAACCCCGATGCGTTCCATTTCTATCTGGATACCTTCAAGAACGGTATGCCTCCTCATGGCGGCTTTGCTATCGGTCTGGAGCGTATCACGGCATGTTTCTTAGGTATCGCCAATGTGAAGGAATGTTCGATGTTCCCGCGCGATATCAACCGGGTAGCACCTTGATCCGCTGCCGTTTAGCAAAAAGAAGACCCTCCCGGGTCTTCTTTTTTTGTATAATATTGATGATTCTCGTCTTTTTTTCTTGCATATCTTATTATATTTTTGTACCTTTGCACCATGTTTCTTAAAAAACAGATTATAGCGATAGTGAGTATGAAGGCGATGGTTGTCATTTGTATTGCCTT
>CALEPS010000109.1 GCA_937910305.1 uncultured Bacteroidales bacterium
AGCTTGCGGCCATCCGCCCCGGCATGTCAAAAATGCTAACTGGTTCAGGTCGTTTTCGCAATGTAGTACCTCTATCTGCTCGCCGTTAAACAAGGACTCCAAACTGATTCGTCCGTCGCTCTCCCCTGACTCCCATAGGGACATAGGCCTCATACGTAGCCTTCCTATACGTCCGGTTCCGCTATGGCGCGTCTTCTCTTCAGGGGGCACTGCGGAACCTGTAAGGATAAACTGCGCGAAATTTGCACGCTGGTCCACCGCTGTACGAATGCTATCCCATAAAGCGGGAAGGGTTTGCCATTCATCAATCAGACGCGGTGTCGCTCCGTCAAGCAAGGTAGAAGCACTAAGGGCTATCATTTGCTCGCTCTGATTAAAGACATCCGAATCACCAAGGTCTAACACACTCTTGGCGATCTGTTTGGCGGTAGTGGTTTTTCCACACCATTTGGGGCCTTCGATAAGGATGGCTCCCTTGCCCTGTAATTTGTGCTCTAACAAGGCATCTGCGATACGTTGTTTATAAGCCATAACAATCAACTTATTAAAAAACGCTGCAAAGGTACTAAAAATAAATGAATTATGCAAATAATTTTTGCACTTTTCCGAAGATTATAGATGTTTCGTCCCGAAAGTTGAGGATATTTTATTCCGAAGATTGCGGTTTGTTTGTTCCGAAATCTGTTGTTTCCTCTTGTTTGTATTGCCGATTATTTAGATTCCGGGCGTATAGAGCAACTTGCATTCCCTATTACAGCCAAAAACATAAATCAACGAAGCCGTCAATCAGCCATTCTCAAGCCACTATTAGACATAGCATAAGAAAGTTCTGCTGTTAAGAATTCTATACAACGAAAACAAGTGACCTTTCAGCCACTTGCTCTCGTATAAGGTTGCAATACCCTTACTATACCTTTACTTAACCTCTTGACCCGTAACGGTATAAGTCTTATCACCACGGAGAATGAAGATTTGACCGTCACGGAGAATCTTTATAGCGGAAGGTTTATTACTGTAAATGCCGTCTATTCCTGTAGTACTCTGTTTCCTTATGGCAAAGTTCTTAATCTCCCATTGAGGAGCATAACTTGACGTACTGGTATAGCGGAAAGCAATGTTTACATACTGCCCTTTGTACTCAGACAAGTCTATATCTCCCGATTCGTACCAATTCCAATTGGAGCCGGTGGGATATGTTGGGATAATAAGTCTATTCCATTGAGCCGCCTCCGGATCTGATTCATCGTAGTCCGTTGAAATCCACAAAGACATCTGTGATGTGCTCTGGAAGAACTTTGCTGCATGACTGAAAGAAAGAACACATGTTTCATTCTCAGGCAGTTCTACACAAGGAGATATAAGCCATGATTCTGATTCATATTTAGTAGAACCTTTGATACATTTAGCAACCATTCCATATTGTGAATCCCAATTCCATATGGACGTAAAACCGTCAGGTAATGTCAAGTTATCAACGCTAAAGTCGCCTTGTGAGGAAGCAAATGTCTCTGTGTATGGCACGGACTTGCAATCACGCGCAGGTGGCGGTGGAGTGGAACCATCATCATAAGGCAAGAAGAAGAGGTTGGTTATTTGGTTTGTATTGGCATAGAACGCAAAGTAGTTGTTGTTCGTAGTAGCATTGAGTGACAAATAACGCTCATTAGTACCATCATTAAAATGCGCCTGCACTTGGTTATCTGCTACTTCAAATGTCAAAGATTTAGCCGTAGCACCAAGGTTTGCCGAGTTGCCGGAAGTCCATGTAACGTACTGCGTGCCGTTCTTTAATTTCCAATTTGTACCATCTGCTTCAAGTGTCCACACATATTTATCTTCCAAATCCGTAAGTGCAATAGCGTCCATGTTCTCTGTTCCTGTTGAGACAGCTTGGAAGCGTTTTGTGCTTGCAGTTCCAAGATCAGAGGTCATATAATACCAATTTTTGTCTCCGGTTTTATTACGGCCTGCAACAATGACATATTTGCCGGGCTTGAGTTGGAAATCTTCAGTTGGTTCTACATACTTATCCCCGACACCAACAGCATACCAAGCGTTTACAACAGACTGGTGTTCTTTTGAGCCCTTCCCATATTGTGCAATCACTTCTTTTATAAAACTTGCTCGTGCATCTGCAAATGTCGATGTATATGTTAGACGGTTCATCCAAGTATTATAAACAATGCTTGTAGCTTTATTAATGCCAATCCCATTAACACTATATGATTGTTGATTGTCATTCGTGCCACTTCCTCCATTACAAAGCAAATAAAACCAATAATTCAAGATGCTACTATTTGTATGCACACCACCATTATCACAAGTATCGCATTCCGTTTGGGAAGGATCCTTCCATGTACCTTTCCCGTATGTTGTAGGTTGAGCGGGACTACCAGATTTTGGTGCTTTCAGAGAACGAAGATAAGGTCCTGTGAGCGTAATTTTCTCGCCAATAGTCCAGTCGTATTGCCCCAAAGTATACCCTTCTACTAAAACTCCAAATATATCCGAAAATCCTTCATTCAGTGCACCTGATTCTCCTTTGTACTCTAAACCATTGCTTATATTGTGAACTGTTACAATATGCGAAAACTCATGTGCCATAACATCTAGAGCGACAACAGGAGACAATGTAATTCCATCCCCCATACCATATAACATACAATATGGCACTTCGGTTCGAGCAGAGGCATTGTTAGGTAAATGACCTGGTCGGAATGGATTTATGAACTGGTACACAACAGCACCATTGCCGTCGTAACTATTTCTATTTAGGACATTCTTGAAATAAGCTAACGTTTTTTCCATTCCCCAATGTGCGTCTCTTATGGGATGACCCGTTACATTAATAGTCACCTTATAATTTGAGGTAGTTAAGGTGCCCGTGCCTTTATTAGTTGAACTTATCGTAAATCCACCTGCTTCGTCATCGCTAATAACATCCTCATCATATAATTGAATAGTATATTGCCTTCCATCAAGCAAAATCATTGGATTAAAAGTAGCATGGAGATATTTCCAATTATCCATTACGCCAGATTGATAAACAACAGAACCAGAATTATCAGTTATTTTAATATACAAATCAGGATAATATGTTTCTGGATTAGTACCTTCCTCTATGCCTTCCCACCAACTATTATTAAGAATTTCATAGTCTATGGAAGCTATATAACTATTCAAACTATCGGCTTCTTTCTCATAATACGTATTGCATAGTTGAATAAGTGTATTATATGTAGAAGCAGATGCATTAACAAGACTTTGACCAGTTGCATCAATTGTTTCTATCCGAGGATTTTGCACAGAGTAATATCTCCATTGACCACTTTCATTAACAGTCAAAGACCGACGCCCATAGTATAATGTGTTAGTCGTAAATGAGGTTTGTGTTTCATGAACAAATGGAACGATTTTTAATGTGTCACTATTCTCGGTATCAATATACACATATGCTTCCAAATCTTCCGATAAAATTTTATAAGCATACCTAATTTCAGTATTGTTATTTATTGGAATAATAACTATGTCGCCAACATCATCTCGCTTACTTCTCTTCATAACTTTATTCTTAATAAGAGAAGGGGATAACTCTACATCTTTTTCTAATACGACGCCATTCAAATCATTAATTTTTCCGGCATATGAATGTACCAAGATTTGCCCTCCTTCTACTTTTACACCATTAACATATTGATCATAACAGAAGTGTTTTCCCCCGTTACTGTCAGTTGTTACCTTTGATTGAACAAAATTCGTATTAGAAGGCAAGTCAAACCAAACTGAAAATAAAGAAACGACTTGTTCTTCAGAAACGATGTCATTAACATTCATCGCAAAATGCCTTAATTGTGAAGCACACACACAATAAGTATTTACAATAATAGCTGCAAAAAAAACAAATATCTTTTTCATTGTATTAAAGATTTTAGAGTTTCGCATCTGGAACAATTGGATTGAAGGCATCTAATCCTGCTTTCTCGCATATTTCATTAAGATGCTTCATAACAAACCGCTTTAATTCTATGTCATGTTCATCCGTCCACGACAATTCAATTCCTAATTCGATATTCTTCTCCACACTAAAGTTATACATATTAAGAGAAGTGATGAGACATTTGTTCTCGTTCAAATATAATTTACTATGTAGTTTCTCTAATCCATCACTTTTAACTACAAATTGCCCTTCTTCATAGAAATGCCTGAAATATTCCCAATTTTCGTACGGAATAGGCAGGGTTCTTTCACTATCATTTTTTTGCTTGGGGCGACAAAAGATTACTACTTGAACTCCATTCTTTAAGGCTCCAAGTAGTGAAAGTATAACATTCTTTGGGCAATCCCAAAATGGAGATACCAAGATGATGTACTTCTTTGCTTCCAAGATAATAGAGTCAATAGAAGTAATAGAACCGGTCGCATCTAAAATTTTAGCCATATTTTATAGTATTAGTTATTTTTCAATTAAAAGCGTGGATTCCTTGTCGAATGTCCGGCTACCACACCTTTTATACCTACAAGTCCTCCACGCCGAAAGGCGCTGACTTATTCTTGGTATAAATGTTTGTTGTGGTAGTTGACATTCCAGAATAAATAGCGAATATGCTTTATGTATGTTGTTTGTCTGTTGTTCTATGCCATAGGCAGATTTTTGTTTATATTTTGATTATTGTTGATTTTCTATTTATTGCTTTTTCTGCTCCTTTATTTCCGAAGAAGCGAGGGATTGTTATACTATGTGCTAATACTTTATTTTGTTATTATCTCCCAATGACCGCCTTTATCCGGTCCGACACGGCGGATGATGCCTTGTTCCTGCAAATTCTTGAGGTGAACTTGCACATTACGAGGCGCTATTCCGACTTCCTTTGCTATCGAATCAGCTGTCGCATTCGGATTTTTCCATATATATCGTACGATTTTTGCCCGCATCGTAGATAAGTTTGCTACGATGTTTTCTACGATGTTTTCTACGATGGCGTTCTCCCTACTTTCATGTCCTGTTTCATGTCCCGTTTGATCTGTTACTGGAATATCGCCTTCTTTCACAGTACTTTCCGGCGTAATGATTTCTTCTTCAAAGAGAGTTGTCTGAAGAATAAAATAATTAGGATTAAAGTTCAGTAAAGGTGTACCGGTTTGCTCCAACTCCGTACATATACGATCAATACCTTCTCCAAACTCCTTCACAAACTTATATGCCTTCAGAAACAAGGCAATCTTCGGATTTCGGGAGAAATGGGTGTGGCGGATATTCTCCGGTCGTACCAAACCCGGCAGACGTCCCGGCGTCTCAAAGACAATACGGTTGTCGAACATCTTGATCTGGATCTCTGTGCCGGCTATACTATAATCCCGATGACAAACAGAATTGACGACCAACTCTTGTATCGCAAATTTAGAATAGTTGCGCTTGGTCACAAATTGTCCGTGTTCTCCCAAGAACGAATACTCACGCACTTGCGTCTCCAGATAATCTATCGTACGCCGCACTTGATCCAAGATGGTTCCTTCAAATGTCACATCTTTTATGACATTCATCTCACGGCCGAACTTTTCCTCTGTACCATTATAGCGAATAAACCGGGTACGGGCACGCTGGAAAAAGCGTTGCGGATATTTGCCGAAGAGTAAGATGCACGCCTTGCTGATACGTTCTTTGCCGTCCTTTGTAGTAAGAAAATTGTTGTTCTCACGCAGATACTCCATTGGAGACTTGCCATATCCGATAATTCGCACGAAATCAGCAACGGCTTCCATATTGACATCCTCAATAGTGGCATCCGCTAAAGGCTCATCCTCAAAATTGCGTTCGCCTTTGTCAGACATCAGTTGCAACCGTTCTTCAAAATTCAGTTTCTTGCTCTTATCTCCGACACGCATATAACACTCATCGTTCTGCGTCGCATGCAGACGACTGCTAGCAGGCACTTGAATAAGCAGAATCCGGTTGGCTCGCCCGTGTTCGTCCGTACAAGGCAAATAGGAAAAAGAGACAGGGACAGAAGGCACACAGAGATCCATCGGCACACACAACAAGTCATTGAGGTGCTTTGCCTCTTGGTCAATACCCTCAATGCGCCGATTCGTATCAGAGACACCAACTGCCAGTATTCCGCCATCCGCATTAGCCATCGCCACAATGGGAACAGCCAGAGCTTTTGCGCTGACCTGAATACTCTTGCAATCGAAAGTTTGTCCTTCGGGCAGTTGTTGTATGTCTTCAAGAGTTAATATCACCTTATTTTCCAATTTTGCATGCAAAATTACTGCTTTTTTTTGATATGTGCAAATATATTTACGGAAATCGTTTTCGTGCGGGCGTTTTTGGGGGCACTGTGTTGTACTTACATTAGCGTTGACTGTCGGTTGACCGTCGGGATTCACTCGACAGACTGAAGAAGTTGCGCAGTGTGATTCTTGGTGTCCACTTTCTCTATAATACGCACTAAAACACCGGATTCATCAAATACGAATGTCTTTCGCAGGGTGCCCATAGAGACTTTTCCGTATAGCTTTTTCTCTCCCCATGCGCCGAAAGCTTGCAGCATCTCCGTAGTCGGGTCGCTCAGGAGGGGGAAAGGCAGTGCATTTTTCTCCTTGAACTTCACATGCGAAGCCACAGAGTCTTTGCTCACGCCGAACACCTGATAGCCTTGCGCCAGAAACGCACGGTAGTTATCGCGGATATTACATGCCTCCGCCGTGCATCCCGGAGTGGAGTCTTTCGGATAGAAATAAATCACGGTCTTTTTACCGATGAGGTCTTTCTCCGTCACTTCTTTTCCTGCCTCGTCCATGACCCTGAACGCCGGCATCTTGTCGCCAATCTGTAACATATCATAAGGTTTTTTTTCGCTGCAAAGGTACAACAATTTGGCGATATGTGCAAATTTATTTGTATAAAACTTGCGTATGTCGATTTTATGTTGTACTTTTGCAGCAAGAAATAATTGGAAAGATGGAAATAACAAACTTGTTGGAGTTTAGGGAGCGGTGCGAGTTGCGTGAATGGCTGGAGCAGAACCATGACAAGGCGCGGTTTTGCTGGGTGACGATGTACCGGACGAAGATCCCGCGGACGGATTGCATGCCGTATCTCGACGTGGTGGAAGAGGCACTATGCTTCGGGTGGATTGACTCCACGCTCAAGAAACTGCCGGATGGCAGGTTGGCACAACGTCTCTCTCCGCGTGTCAAGAAGAGTCATTGGACGGAACTGAACAAACAGCGCTGCGCCGATTTAGAGCGGCGCGGACTGATGACCGATGCCGGCAAAAAAGCGTTATTAAATCAATAAGCGTGTATTTTTCCGATACTCGGCATAGTCGGGTTTGTTAGCTAGTTGGCGGTGCTCCATGAGCGGGACAGAGATTCCGAGGAAGAGCGCTGTCATAGCTATCGGACCGAGGATATACCAGTCAATGCCGTTGAGTGCCGCATACATAATCCATATA
>CALEPS010000110.1 GCA_937910305.1 uncultured Bacteroidales bacterium
ACCTTCGGCGCGGACGAATTACGATATGCGCTCCGCTGGGCGAAAGCACTCCGAGAGGCAGGAATAACCACCGAAGTATATCCCGAACCGACGAAAATGAAGAAGCAGATGGGGTATGCGGACGCCAAGCAGATTCCGTTTGTTGCTATCGTCGGCGGCGACGAGATGGCGCAGAACAAAGTGATGCTCAAGAATATGAGTAGCGGCGAGCAGAAGTTAGTGGAGTTCGATGAACTCGTTAAACTGTTAAAGCGTTAAACTGTTAAATCGTTAAATTGTTATGGCTGATACGAATAAACAATTCGATTTGGTGACCGCCAAATGCCGGCAGATTTTCATCGACAAGATGCAGGACTACGGCGCATCATGGCGCATTTTCCGGTTGCACGGAATAACAGACCAGTTATATATCAAAGCCTGCAATATCCGCCAGCGCCAAGAGACCGGTGTGAGCCTCGTGGGCGATGATATAGAAGGAAACTTGCGCGCTATCGTCAATTATGGGGTAACCGCGATCATCCAAGCCCGCAAAGGATTTGCAGACGGAGTAGATATGACGAACGAAGAAGCCGCCAAACAATACGACGCCGTATTATTCGAGGCAAAAGAACTGATGATGCGAAAGAACCACGACTACGGCGAGGCATGGAGAGAGATGTCGAAAGAAGGTATAGTAGATATGATTTTGGCTAAAATCATCCGCATCAAGACCATTCTCGCCCACGAAGGAAAAACGATTGCATCGGAAGGCGTGGAAGGCAATTATTTCGATATTATCAACTACGCTATCTTTGATTTGATTCATTATAGTGAATAGACAATAGTCGAAAGTCGAAAGTCAAAAGTCGAAAGTCAAAAGTCGAAAGTCGAAAGTCAAAAGTCGAAAGTCAAAAGCAAAATGAACAAGACAAAACATATTATCGGCAGCACGGCACGCACCCTGCTCGGGCTTACGTTCATCTTCTCGGGATTCGTCAAAGCTATCGACCCGCTGGGAACGGTTTATAAGATCGAGGACTACCTCAAAGCCTTCGGCGGTTTCTTTACGGACTTGCTGCCGTTGGCGGAATTCGGAGCCGTCGTTCTGATTGCTACCGAATGTGTGCTGGGCGTGAGTCTCCTTTTTAACGTGCGCACGCAATGGACAAGCTGGATCAGTCTGGCTTTCTATCTCTTCATGACACCTCTGACACTTTGGATAGCATTGACTAACCCGGTGAGCGACTGCGGCTGTTTCGGCGATGCAATTGTGCTGACCAACTGGCAGACCTTCTGGAAGAACATCGTACTGATGGGTCTGGTTATAGCCCTGCTCGTATGCCGCAAAGCTATTCCGCAGACTTTCAGCTGGCAGGCGGAGTTATGTATCGCAGTCATCGGCTTCGGGCTGAGTTTAGGACTGATGGAGTACACATACCATCATTTACCGTTGATCGATTTCCGGCCTTACAAAATAGGCAATCACATCCCTACCCTCATGGAAATTCCCGAGGACGCCGAGCCGGATGTATATGAGACGACACTCATCTACGAGAAAGACGGCGTACAGCAGGAGTTCACGCTGGAGAACTACCCCAAAGGCGATCCCGAATGGACTTTTGTGGACCAGAAATCCGTGCTGGTAAAGAAAGGCTACGAGGCACCGATACATGATTTCGAGATCATGACGATGGATTTTGAGGATATCACATACGACATACTCGAATCCGAAGAGCCGGTAACGCTTGTGACTATGTACGACCTCAAGAAGACCGACCGCAAACAGACCGACAAACTGCTGCGTCTCTATGCCGACTGTACCCTGCGCGGCGAGAAATGCTATTTCCTCACCGGCTCCGGCGAAGATGACATCTACGCCTTTGCGGAAGAAACAGGAATGGATATGGAGACGGCAGAGCAGGTATTCTGTACCATCGACCCCGTGACGCTCAAGACTATCGTCCGCGCAAACCCGGGCATGTTCGTGGTGCAAAACGGAACAATCATTGACAAGCATAACTTAAAACAATTATAATATATGGCAAGAATTAAAATGGTTGCAGGTAACTGGAAAATGAACAAGAACCTGCAGGAAGGTGTAGCACTGGCTACCGAGTTGAAAGAAGCAGTAAAAGAACCTAAATGCGCCGTAGTGATCGGCACGCCGTTTATCCATCTGGCAACGGTAGCCGAGCTGCTCAAAGGCTCGCCCATCAAAGTAGCCGCAGAGAACTGCGCAGACCATGAGAAGGGTGCTTACACAGGAGAAGTTTCTGCTGAAATGGTGAAATCCACCGGCGCAGAGTACGTTATCCTCGGTCACTCCGAGCGTCGCCAGTACTACGCAGAGAGCTATGAGATGTTAGCAGAGAAAGTGCGTCTGGCGCTGGCTAACGGTCTGAAAGTGATCTTCTGCATCGGCGAAGTGAAAGAGGAGCGCGAGGCAGGCAAACAGAACGAGGTGGTTAAAGCACAACTGGAAGGCTCCGTCTTCGGTCTGAATGCAGAGGAATGGAAGAACATCACCCTTGCATACGAACCGGTTTGGGCTATTGGTACAGGACTTACCGCTACGCCGGCACAGGCAGAGGAGATTCACGCTTATATCCGCTCGCTCGTAGCAGAGAAATACGGTAAAGAGGCAGCCGAGGACACGACTATCCTCTACGGCGGAAGCTGCAACGAGAAGAACGCAGCAGAGCTCTTCGCTTGCCCGGATATCGACGGCGGACTGATCGGTGGTGCCGCTCTCGTAGCAGAGAAATTCCTCGCCATCATTGCAGCACGATAAAAGAGTAGTTTATCCTTACCTTGAGGGTATAGTAACGTACTTTATATCGTCTAGGTATGGTCTAGCTATCGTCTAGGTTACTATGTAAAAACTATGGCATTAGTAAAGACAATCAATAGGAACGGTGAGATCCTCACCCCGCGCATTGCCGACGATGTGTTTATGGCAGAGAACGCCACGGTTGTCGGCGATGTGACGGTAGGCGAGGGAACGAGTCTGTGGTTCAACTCCGTTCTGCGCGGCGACGTGAACACCATCACCATCGGCAAGCATTGCAACATCCAGGATGGCGCAGTGCTGCACACGCTCTATAAGAAATCCACCATCACGCTGGGCGACTACGTGTCCGTAGGACACAACGTCACAATCCACGGCGCGGACGTGGATGACTACGCGCTCATCGGCATGGGTTCCACCCTACTCGACGGCGCACACGTAGGCGAAGGAGCAATCGTGGCTGCAGGTGCTTTGGTGCTCAAAGGAACGCAGATAGGTCCTCATGAGATCTGGGGCGGCGTGCCGGCTAAGTTTATCAAGAAAGCCGACCCGGCGCAGACCGAAGAGATCAACAAAACCATTGCCAACAACTACGCGATGTACGCAAGTTGGTACGATGCGTCTATTGACGCAATTGATAATTGACAATTGATAATTGATAATTATGTTCAAGCGAATATTACTCAAACTGTCGGGTGAGAGCCTGGCTGGAGCAAGCAAACAGGGTATTGACACACAGCATCTTGCCGAATATGCCGAGCAAGTGAAGGCTATCGCAGAGAAAGGTGTGCAGATCGGTATCGTCATTGGCGGAGGCAATATCTTCCGCGGTTTGAGCGGCACCCAGAAAGGTTTCGACCGTGTTAAAGGTGACCAGATGGGTATGTTAGCCACAGTCATCAATGCTCTGGCATTGGCTTCTGCCCTGGAAGCCATCGGACAACCGGTTCGCGTACTGACCTCCATCCGCATGGAGCCTGTCGGCGATTTCTACAGCCCAGCCAAGGCAATACGTCTGCTGGAGAAAGGCAATGTGGTCATTCTCGCAGGCGGCACAGGTGCTCCCTATTTCACCACCGACACCGGTTCGTCCCTCCGTGCGCTGGAAATCAAAGCCGACGTGATGCTGAAAGGTACGCGTGTGGACGGTATCTACACCGCCGACCCGGAGAAAGACCCGGATGCAACCAAGTTCGAAGAGATCACGTATGACGAAGTGATCCGCCGCGGTCTGAAAGTGATGGACCTCACCGCTACTGCCATGGCAAAAGAGAACGGACTGCCGATCTATGTCTTCAATATGGACAAACCCGGCAACCTCGAAAAAGTAATTAACGGAGAGGCTATCGGTACTTTGGTCACTCCGTGACAATTGATAATTGACAATTGATAATTGATAATTGTATGAACGACGAATTAGAATTAATTGAGGCAACAGCCGAAGAACAAATGCAGTCAGCTGTCGCTCACCTGGACGACACGCTCCAGCACATCCGTGCAGGTAAAGCCAACCCGCGTATTCTTGACCCGATCAAGATTGACTATTACGGCACGATGTCGCCACTGAGTTCTTGCGCAACCGTAACTACTCCGGACGCACGTACCATCGCTATCACGCCATGGGAGAAGAAACTGATCGGCGATATCGAGCGTGCTATCATCAATTCCAACATCGGTCTGACCCCCTCCAACAACGGAGAGACCATCCGTCTGATCCTTCCGCCGCTCACCGAGGAACGCCGCCGCGAGCTTTGCAAACAATGCAAAGCAGAAGCAGAGAGCGCCAAGATGTCTATCCGGAATGCCCGCCGCGATGCGATTGAGGAGTTTAAGAAACTCATCAAAAACGGCTTGAGCGAGGACGTGGAGAAAGACGCAGAAGAAGAGATGCAAAAGACCCACGATAAATATATCGCGAAGGTCGATGCGCTCTATGCCGCCAAGGAGAAAGAGATTATGACAGTGTAAATAGACCGCTGCGCTGAAAGAATAAAGACCGCTGCGCTAAAAGAACAAAGATATTTTAGTGAGCAAAGCGAACGGTCATTAATTCACCTATGAGGGGGCTCGTAATCAAGTCAACGGGTAGCAGTTACATCGTCCGTCTGGACGATGGTACGAGTGTGGAATGCCATATCAAAGGCAATTTCCGCATTCGTGGTATCCGTACCACCAACCCTGTGGCGGTGGGAGACTATGTAGAAGTAGAAAGTCAAAAGTCGAAAGTCGAAAGCAGTGAAGCCGGCTTCTGGATCACGGAGGTGGAACCTCGGCGCAATTATATCATCCGCCGCTCTACCAACCTCAGCAAAGAGAGCCATATCCTGGCTGCCAATATCGACCAAGTGGCGCTCATTGTGACCGTTAACCACCCTATTACGTCCACAACCTTCATCGATCGTTTTCTGGCAACCTGCGAAGCCTATCGCGTACGCGCGCTCCTTATATTTAATAAGATTGATTTGCTCTCCGATACAGAACAGGCGCAATTGGCAGAACTCCGTTCGCTCTATGAATCAATCGGTTACGAGACTTTTGAGATGTCTGCTGTCAGCCTTCAGCCGTCAGAGATGATGCCTATTCTGGCAGGCAAGACAACCCTTCTCTCCGGCAATTCGGGAGTAGGCAAAAGCACGCTGCTCAATGCGCTTTTCGGCAAGGAAATCACCCGAACCGGTAAGATCTCCGACGCCCACGACAAAGGAATGCACACCACTACGTTCTCTGAGATGTATGAATTAAAGGGACAAAGGGACGAAGTACAAAGTACCAAAGGTTGGATAATCGACACACCGGGTATCAAAGGCTTCGGATCCGTTGATATGTCCAAAGAAGAGGTCAGCCACTATTTCCGCGAGATCTTCCGCATCAGTCGGGACTGCCGTTTCGGCAACTGCACGCATACCAACGAACCCGGCTGCGCCGTGATTGAGGCAGTAGAGCACGGCGAGATAGCCATGAGCCGGTACGAATCCTATCTCTCGCTTTTAGGAGACTGTGACGAAGCGAAATACAGATAAATTCCTAATAACAAACAATTTAATTTCCACGTTTATGAAAAGTTATTCAGAGTACCGTGCCCAGGCGCGTGAGACATTGAAAGGTCGTTGGACCGAAATGGCATTAGTCACCTTGATTGTGTTTGCCATTGGTATGCTATGCTCCTCTCCTGCTATGTTATCCAGTAGTTTTGGAGAAGAGTTGTATTCCCTTTTCGGTTCGAGTACCCAGTTTGTACTGTCGCTCCTTATTGCAGTTCCGCTGCAGTTCGCGTTCTATAATCTGCTTCTGTGCTATGCGCGTAACGAGGAATTAGAAGAAAGCGTTATCTCCTTCTGCTTCAAAAATTTCGCTGCTAACTGGAGCAAATACGTCCTTACCGGTCTGCTAATGACCCTGGTTTTAGTAGCCATACTCATTCCGACCTTAATGATCGGTACTATCATCCTCGGTCTGGCATATACTATCGTTCCTTTTGTTATCCGCGACAATCCGGAACTGAGTGCGCGTGAAGCACTCCGCAAGAGCCGTCTGATGATGCGCGGACACAAATGGGAAATGTTCGTGCTTCAACTCACCTTCATCGGTTGGGCCTTTCTCTGCATCTTCACATGTTTCATCGGCTTCCTCTGGTTAGAGCCGTATATAACAACCAGTTTGGCGCATTTCTATGAGGACGTGAAAGCCGAATACGAGGCTGTGGGAGCAGCCGTAGAAGCCTAACTCCACTGCTCTAAAGTAGCAGTCAGTTCATCAAAAGTGTGTGCCTTAGACGAGGCGCGCACTTTTTGTATCTGCTCATTCACTGCCTGGTCATATGTCTCTGCCTCTACGTCGCGGATGACACCAAGAGCGATTGGGAGTAACCCCTCCCCTTGTTGTTCTACGGACGGCCACTGGCAGTCCGATTGAGCAGAGCTCTTCACCCTCTCAAGGGAGGGAGCATTGACTTCCAGATTTCGCTCTTGTCCCATGAGAGCGAGGAGACGATGGAGTGTCGGGTCCTGCTGATGCGCGTCATGAACCAGCACACGCGGATCAGACGCATCCACTACTATTAGAGATAGTAGCGGCAGTCCATTTACCATTTGGTCATTTACCATTTGGTCATTTATTTTCAGGGCTAATCCCTTGTCGTTGTTCTTGCCGAAGATCATCTTCTCGCCGT
Source organism: uncultured Bacteroidales bacterium (assembly GCA_937910305.1). Classification (GTDB taxonomy): domain Bacteria; phylum Bacteroidota; class Bacteroidia; order Bacteroidales; family Paludibacteraceae; genus Colicola. Next base: position 6,936 of record CALEPS010000110.1, read on the forward strand.
GGCGGAGAATGATAGAGTGTTCTGCGCGCTGCTCACGATCAGCTATCCATGAATGCGTTCCGTTATTGAAAATCACGCAGTTAACGAGACATTCTACGATAGACGCACCCTTGTGCTGCTGCGCTGCTACAAGGCAATCCACCGTCGTCGGTACATCTACATCCAGCGTGCGGGCAAAGAATGTCCCCCTTGCGCCGAGCACCAACTCTGCAGGTACAAAAGGTCTCTCTACCGTACCGAACGGACTGCTCTTGCTCACAAAACCTTTCGGACTCGTCGGCGAGTACTGACCTTTGGTCAGACCATAGATGCGGTTGTTGAACAGACACACATTCAGGTCCACATTCCTGCGTATCTCGTGGATAAAATGGTTTCCGCCGATAGCGAGACAGTCGCCGTCTCCGGACATCTGCCAGACGGTTAGTTCCGGATGGCTCGTCTTCACGCCCGTAGCAATGGCTCCACCGCGGCCATGAATAGTATTGAAACCGTACGTATTGAGATAATGCGGCA
>CALEPS010000111.1 GCA_937910305.1 uncultured Bacteroidales bacterium
ACGTCCTGAACTGATATTTAACCGCAAGATAGACGCGCAACAGGTTAAAGCGGGTATGGCGGACTACATCGAGGACTACGGTAAGATTACGCTGAAGCAGTTTTACAATCTCGTGTTCGAAGTGACCGAAGGCGACATCGATGTGCCGACGAGCTGGGCACAGGAGCGCTACGGCTGGTTCGATGCGTCGGATGTCAAGGTGGTCAGCGTTCGAGGCGGATATTTGCTGGATGTCCCGAAGGCGGAGGTGATTGAACGGTGAGCTATAGCGGCAATATGACTACGAATTTCACATGCAGTACAGTTAGGCTTGATAATGTTCTCTCATCGACTGCCACGTCCGCGTATCACAACAGCTATACTTACACTACTACGACTGGGGATTATTACGGACACATGGTTCCCGCCGGAATGCTTCCTGGATCAGGAAGTCCGGATGTCCCGAGTCGAAAGTATATTCATGATCATATGGTTAGCGAAAACTACCCGGACGGCAGATACGAACTGTGTTATATAGACAACGCTAGAAAGGTTCGTTACAAACGACTTTTCTCGCCTCAGGAACAAAATACTCACTGGATAACGGAACTAATTGAGCGATGTATTGACGAGATTCAGGCTATTTATCGAGCAAAAGCGGAAGGAAAGGATACGAATATGCCTATAACTCTTAGTAACGAACAATTCTGTAGGATGTTGGGACTCGATCCCACGCCCAAGCCCGTAAAAGTCGAAACGTACAACGATCGAGTGGTTAAGGTGACATTCGAGGACGGGTCTTTCACAAAGTCTGTGTGTTCTGATAACGACACGTTCGATCTCGATGTGGGCATTACCATCTGCATCCTGAAGCGGGTGATGGGCAAGGATGGTCATAAGCTCTATAACAACATGATGCGGGATATTCACAAGATCATGGACGAGTACGAGAAGGATAAGGAGAAAGCTCGCAAGGAAAAGGCAGAACGCAAAACCAAGCAGCGCAAGACGGAGCTCAAAGCGGCTGCCAAGAAGGCCAAGGCGAGGCAGGATCAAATCGACATTCAGAAGACCGCTTTCGTAGAAGCTCTTCGCGCGAGTGGAATTGGAAGCGGAGATGATCTGAAGTGAAAAAGGGCGAACTCAAAGGCGGTAAGATTGCGACTCCGATACGGGAAATGCTCGCAACCAAGCTCTATAACGGCGTGATGTTTTGTTGTGAAAATGCGGGGGCGACTGAAAAAGTACGAATGGCCGCCCTCATGCTGAAAAAGCGAAACGGTTACAGCTATCGCACGACGAAACGCGGAAACAATCTCGTAGTTTACAAGGGCAAAGATACGGACGAACCCAGATGGTTTAAAGCGTGAGGAGAAAAAGCATGACTGAAAAACGTTTGGCGATGCGGGAGATCAACAAGTGCATCGATGAATTTTTGGAAAATCCCATGATTGACAGCCTGATTCTGCATGAAAAAGGAAATCTCGCAGCTTCTCGTCTACGGGCGGCGGTCTCTATGTATCGGCTTAGGCACGACAAAGAATTCACGACCTCTGTGGACGGCGACATGGTATGGATATTCAAGAACGGCGGTTATAAGGGCAACGTAAAGGAGATCTATGCTTACCGATGATAAAACTTTAAATGCCAAGATCGATATGGTCAATCGCTATCTGAATATGCTTTTGCGGGATCGGCACCAAGTGACGCTGACGGATATTCTCCGGGTCGTAAGCGTGGAGATGCGCGCTAAGGTCGACATTCTGCATAAGCATGTTTTCTGGAACTATGACCAAGCAGACGGCCAAGAAATCGAATTTATACGAAGAAAGGCGGCGTGATATTTTGAGTCAAAAAGTCGCAGCCTACACAGGCACAAAAAACCTATACGAGTCCATGATCCCGGCCGTAAAATCGCTGATCATGCATTCGGACGTGGACAAAATCTATCTTTTGATCGAGGACGACGAATTTCCGTACGAGATGCCCGAGGAAATCGTGGAATGCATCAATGTCAAGGATCAGCGTTTCTTCCGACCCGACGGTCCCAATATGACGTCCGGTTTTACCTATATGGCGATGATGCGGGCGACCTATTGTAAGCTGTTCCCGGATCTGGACCGAATCCTGTCCTTGGATGTGGATACGATCGTCGTCGATGATATTTCAGACCTTTGGGATCTGAAGCTCGGAACCCCGCCTCGCGGCTATTATTTCGCGGCGGCACGGGAACCCGGACGTTCCAAGGAAGGTAAAGTCTACACCAACATCGGCGTGGCGCTCTATAATCTGGATTTTCTGAGGCTTTCCAAGGGTCAGGAGGTCATCGATCTTCTGAATGAGCGCAAACTTCCTTTCGTAGAGCAGGACGCGTTTAACATGCGGTGCCAGGGACGGATATTGTTGATGGATTCCGCGTACAACTCGACGATCTTTACCGACAAGACCAACGATCCTAAGATTATTCACTTCGCGGGACAGAAACACTGGCAGGACGAACCGCTGTATAAGCAATACATGGATATTCCGTGGGACGAAGCGCTGAAGAAGAGGCGCCAACCCAAGGAAGAACCGAAGTCGGACATGGGCTATTATCTCGGCGAGAAATGGAAAGCCAAGAGCAAGCGGAAATCTCGCGGTGAGAACAAGTCCGATAATGAGAAGAGTCTGAACAAGGCTCTGTAATTTTTTAGGAGGTGGGGAGTTTATGAAATTCCCGATGAAGATGCCACAGGCTGTGACCCGAGCGATGGGCAAGCTATGGCTCAGGACAAAAAAGTCCAGTCCGGAGATCTGCGTTGTAAGCGGCATTGTCTGCGGAGGCGCGGCACTCGTGATGGTGGGCGTTCGTACCTGGAAGAAGAAGGACGATCTGCAGAAGGATATTTCGCTCGTCAAGGATCGCATGGACACCATTAAGGGCGCCAAGGAAAACAACAATCAGGAACTCGTGAAGTCGGAGCGCAAGGAACTCGTGAAGCAGGGTGGCGCTCTGGCAAAGGATCTCGTCAAGACTTATTGGGTTCCGGCGCTGCTGGGCGTAGGTTCTGCGGGTCTGATCTGGGGCGGAAGAACAATGCTTCGGCGTGAGCTGTCTGCCGTGACGTCTGCGTATGCGCTTCTGATGGAGAGCTATAAACAGTATCGCCAGAGGGTCATTGACGATGTCGGTATTGAGAAGGATCAGGAATACATGCACGGCATCAAGATGGTCGATGCGGTGGATGAGAAGACCGGCGAAGTGACCCGGCGAGCCATCGTCGATAAGAGCAAGTCGATTTCGCCGTACTCCGTGTGGTGGTGCGAAGGCGAGTTCGATGACGAGACCGGCGAGTGGATTTGGCGCAACGGTATGTGGCGGGACAATGCGCTCATGAACGAATCGACGCTGAAGTGTGTACAGAATGCGGCCAACGATCTGCTGCGGGCAAACGGCTTTATTTTCCTGAATCAGGTTCGGGAAATGCTGGGACTTCCGCCGACACGGGAAGGCCAAATTGTCGGCTGGACACTGTGCGGTGGCGATGGGTTTATCGATTTCGGCGTATTTCCGTCGAAGCAGCATCCGTTGGAGAAGATCGCTCCTGTGAACCGGCTGTTCCTGGATAACAAGACTTGCAACGCGCTTCTAGACTTTAATGTCGATGGACCGATTCTTGGCGCGCTGGATGCGATCTACGGCAAGAAATGCGCGGACAAGCTGGCGGACACGTATAAAGTTTAAGGACGCTTTTTCAACGAGAGGAGAGAGATCGGATGAAGAGATGGCTGATTGGCGGTTTCGTCGGAGCGATCGTCGGATTCGTAGGCGGATATTTCTTCGGCGGCATGAACTGCGCAAAGCATTATCGGAACACGATAGAAGATCTGGAACGAGAGAACGAACGATTGTTGAACGAAACCGAAGAAGAGAAAGAAAAGATCAACGCGCCAAAAGATGAGAATAATTCGAGGCCGACACTTCGCAACAACTATGACAATCTCACGGGCATTTATCGTGATCCTGCCGATACCGAGGACGAACGCGCGGATATTCACATTATCTCAGAGCAGCAGTTCAAGGACGACCTGAATTATCGCGATAACGAGACACTGACGTGGTATAAGGAAGACGGCGTGCTTGCGGATTCTGCGGACATGCCCATTCACTCCGAGGAGGACGTCATCGGAGTCGAGGCGCTGGATAAGCTGGAGAACATGGGCGACGACGAGTTTCTGTACGTGAGCAATGATATTGAGGACAAGATGTACGAGATCATTGTGGAAGGCAGCATGAGCTATTATCGGGATATTGTAGGGGGCTGAGCGGATGAAGGTTTTGGAATTGAAGATGTCGGATGCTCTTGAGAAGTTTCTGAATGCTGTCGAGGATCTATCGTTTTTGTCTGAGGAAGGAGAGCTCGATGACGAAACGCTTACGCAGAAGACGAATGATATTCGGGCATATCTGGTCGATATGAAGGCCACGGAAGAGGAAATCGAAAAGGGACTGAGTGTCGTAAAAACTTGCGTGGAGGTAAAAGACAGTGATATGGCCTTCGAAATCGTCATGGCGTGGTTGAAACCGATTGTAAAAGAAAGCATTGAATTCGGGCTTAAAAATTTTATGTCTGACGAAGAACCGTAACGTTCGCATCTAAAACAGCTCGCTCTATGAGGAGAGGAGTGAGTTGTATGGATCGCGATGATATTATTCGGAATCAGATGGAGGCAATCGGGAATCTGATCAATAACGCACTCAAGAACCTGAGTGAGGAGCAGTTTGGACCGAGCTACGAAAAACCTGTGGAGGAGCGGGATGATAAGATTATTCCGTTTCCGATCAACAGGCGGACGTAGGTAGAAGGAGCAAACTGCTCCTTTTCTGCGGAGAAAGGATTCGGTGAAAATGAAGATGTTTATCAGCAAGAATGAAATTGCCAGAGGTATTAAGAACGGAGCGATTAAGTTCATAAAAAGTCCGCATAACGACGGAATTGTATGTCAGATTGGAGAGCACTGGTTTTATTTTTGTGGTCAAAAAGCTGAGGAATACGACGATCCCGAAGTTTTTCTCCGAGAGGTTTCTCGCAAAACGATTATCGACGGAATATTCTCGGCGCTTTGGGATTTGCAGCACGATGGCAATAAGCCGAGCGACGAATGGACTTACTATTTCTTTTACTTGCTCGAATACCAATTGCACGAAAACGATTCTAAAATTATAGAAATTCTCGAGAAAAACGGAATCAGTAGAGACGGAGAACTTGGGTGGCTATATCCGTGGGAGCCTGGGGACCCTGTTGACATGAATCTTTTTATGGGTCTTCTGACGCCCAAGCGCAAAAACATGCGGAAGTGATGGAACGGAATACATAAGGCACTTAAAATGCCTCGCGAAAGCATGTGGGTTCGAATCCCATCTTCCGCACCATTTTCAAACTGTGAGGAGAAACGATGTATGAAAGCGCTATTTAGCCAACTCTATGACGATTTTATCTACGACGTTATGCTCGACGTGCTGGGCGATCGATCGACCGTGATATTTTGCACGAAAACAAAATTGAAAGAAGATCTCAAAAAAGCGATTAAAGACAATCTGGAACACTACAGTTTCAATCTGGGAAACGACAAGGCAAAAAAGCCTTCCTGCGATCACAAGTGGCGGGACTTCGATTGGTATCTCTCTTACACGCTTAAGAAAGATAATTCGGGACGGTCAGTTCTCGCATACAGTATCGTGGAGCCTTACGTATGCATTCATTGTCATGAACGAAAAGACGTCACGCTGGAAACTGGCGAGATTCCTCTGGGCGATACGACAAAGATCAGTGATATTTTGGACAATCTGGTAAAGTCCTATCCGAGACTCAAGTATAAAGCCGACATCGAGGATGCGATCAACGACGAGATTCACGTGGACCGAGAGTATCTGAAGTTTGCCGACTATCTGAACGGAAGAGGAGAGAAACCGAACCATGATATTTCGCTGAAGCTGTGAGAACTCGCATTTAAAACAAGCCCCATAATGAAAGGCGCGAACAGCAATGTTTGATATGATGAAGAGTTTTTATTATCAAACCAGCAAAAGCGCCTTGTGACCAAGAGGCACGGACAGCAAAATTTGTTATTAGAGAGAATAGCGGATTTTCTAACACGTGCCTCGTTTTTTTTGTTGCACCCTGAGCCGAGAACAGCACAACAACATCGGAGCGCTTAATATCTATCGACTAGAGGAGGGTAATACTTATGATGAATCAGAATCTGAACCAGAATGTCTTCGCTACTGCCGCCACGACCGTTGCCAACATGACCACCACCGAGAACGGACACGCCGCTGCTTCTACGACCGGAGATGCGCTTCTGGACCTGTACGGTCAGGTCGGCGCGCTTCGCGGTCAGGATGAGGCGCGGATATTTGCACTCTTCGACCGAGCCGTCGCTGAGGATGAGCTCCTGGCTGCGAAGCTCCTGTTCTACACCAGGGATGCCCGTGGCGGCGTCGGGGAACGGGATCTGTTCCGCATGCTGGCAAAATACGCGGCGGAGAAGCATCCGGAACTGCTCGTTAACAATCTTGAGCTGTTCCCGGAGTTTGGCCGCTGGGACGACCTGTATGCCCTGGCGGATACGCAGCTGGGTAAGGCGGCGTTTTCTGTTCTGCACAACCAGTATCTGCATGATATTTGCCGGGTCAATACCAAGGAGCCGATTTCCCTCGTAGGCAAGTGGCTTAAGAGCTGCAATGCCTCGTCTCCGGAGACCAAGCGGCTCGGTAAGCTGACGGCGAAGCAGTTCGGTCTCGACGAGAAGACCTATCGTCAGGGTCTCACCATGCTTCGCAATCGCATCCGGATCGTCGAGACCCAGATGTCGAAGGGCGAGTGGGGCGAGATCGATTACGAAAAGATTCCGTCCAAGGCCGGGCTCCAGTATCGTGAGGCATTTAAGCGGCACGATAAGGAGCGGTACAACGGATATTTGGAGGCGGTCAAGAACGGCGAGAAGAAAATCAACGCCAAAATGAACACGCCTCAGGATCTTGTTCATGCGTATCGCTCGTATCTCGGTCTAAAGGATTCGGAAGATCCGACCATCGAAGCGATGTGGAAGAACCTCCCGGATTACATTCACAGCGATGAGAACGTTCTCTGCATGGTGGACGTTTCCGGATCCATGTACGGCCGTCCGATCGAAGTGTCTACGGGTTTGGGAATGTATTTCGCGCAGCACAATCGCGGAGCATTCCACAATCTGTTCATGACCTTTGAGAGCATGCCTCGTTTCTGCAAGCTCGATGACGAAAAGTCGTTCCGGGAAAATCTCTGGAATGTCTTCGATGCGCCCTGGGGCGGTTCCACGGATCTGAATCGGGCGTGCGAGTCCATGCTTGATTTCGCCATTCGGAACCATGTTCCCCAGAAGGACATGCCGACCCGACTGATCATCATCTCGGACATGGAGATCGATGAGGCGGCGGGTCAATGGGGATGTCGGGATTTCTCGAACATTCTCCACGTCGACGAGCTTCGTCAGATGTACGAGCGTGCCGGATATTCCATGCCCCAGGTGATCTACTGGAACGTGGAGAGCCGGGACAATCACTTCCAGACGAGGAGCGACGTCCCCGGAACCATGCTCGCCTCTGGATCCTCTCCCGCTGTGTTCGAGGCAGTGATGGAGATGAAAGATCTGGAGATCACTCCGTACATGGCTATGCTCGAGGTGCTGAATGGATCTCGCTATGAGACCGTTACAGTAGCATCTCGGGCATAGTCCCGATTTTTAAGACGCGTACAGCAAGTTTTTCTTGAATTAAGCCAGGTTGAGCATAACGCGTCTTGTGGGAAACAGGCACGAACAGCAAACATGAAAAGACCTGCTAAGTCTATATTCAACAAGTGCCTGGATATTTTTAAAGACGCGTGTACAGCAAATCATACAAGCCATTAACGCGTCTTGTGATTTTTTTTGAAGGAGGCAGAGTGCATGTTTAAGCGGAGCGTCATCTTTCGGCCCGAATACGAATGGAATAATCTCTCGGAGAAACAGTATCGAGCTATGCGAACCCACATGGAGGATTACTACGAAGACGAACCGATTGCTCCGAATATCGACTGGTGCGTCGGCCACCGCGGCGGAAAAATCTCTACGGGATATTACTTTGTCATGAGTCTGAATGAAGTCCGTTACAATAACCGCTGTCGAAAGGCTACAGAAATGCTCGATTCGTACATCATCCTTCGAGAAATGCTCAAAAGAATGGATAAGATCGCCCAGGAACTTGATGAGATTCGAAAGGCGAACGAGGAGGAAATCGCATGACATTATATTTTCTGGATTCCGATTGCAAGGAACATGAAATTGGTCCCGTTTCTCTCGTTGAGGGGGAGCTGGCAAGCGAATCGGTATACGGTTTGATTAAGGAAGATCTGAAAACTCGCAAACCGGATTTCACCAGCCACTATTATCGAATGTGGTGGGACGATCATGGTCGGTTCTGGGTAGATTTCGGATCTCATACCGAGTTCTATATCGCGCATGGAGACGGGAACGGGCTGTATTCGGAAAAAGTAAAAACTGACGGGAGTGTTTGTCCGCAATGACGACAACAATACAGATTACCAACGGGCATGTAGACGGATATTTGACCATCCTGGAGTTTGCCAAAAAGATCTACGTGGACAAGCGAACGGTTCGGGCATGGATTCGCAGAGGTAAGGTTCATCCGCTTCGGATTGGCTATCAGATATTTATCCCGGAGACACAGGGATACCCAGAGGAGAAGCGCGGAACCCGTGGTAAGAAGAGAAATATAGTCGGGCTATATTGTGAGGAGGAACGTATGATGGTTTTTTGTGAACGATTGGATCAGGTGCTTCGGGAAAAAGATCTGTCTGAAACGGATCTTGCAGATATGGCGGATATTTTACCGCAGTCTGTATCCCGTTACATCAGTGGAAAGTCTGTGCCGTCGCTTTTGACCACGATCAAGATCGCCGAGGCACTGGATGTGAGTCTGGACTGGCTGTGCGGGATTGACCGGAACGGGCAAGACTTGCGGAGCGAAGAGCAGTGGATGGATCGGAATGGAGGAAATGAGCATGGAGAAGATGGATATTTTGAAAACTATTGATATGGAGATGCAGCGCGAAGGTAACATCGCTATGAAGATCGGCAAAGTTGATTACGTAATGGGTTACTACGATTCGCTGGGTCTGAAGTTCGAGGAGCATCTGTGGACTCGAACGCTCAAATGTCTGGAAATTTATTGCAAGACCCACGGACTGGATACAACCAACGAGGACCGGTACGAATTCGTGCGGATCATTGCCAATATGCCTGTCGAGGATATTCCATTGATTCGGAACGCTGGCACGAAAATTCAGCGGGAGATTCACAAAGCGCAGACTGCCTGCCGAAAGTATCTGCATAACGTACTCAAGGAAAAGGTTGTCGCTGTTGTGAATGTGCTGGAAGATGGATCCATCGACGGATATTTGACCTTGCCGCAGATCGCGAAAAAGTGGGGCGTAACGGACAATTATCTGCGCGTCATGATCCATCGTGAAAAGCTCAAACCAGCGTTCAAGATCGGTACGGACTGGTACTTTAAGAACGATGCCCAGAAACCCATTGTCAAGAAAGGAAGGCCGAAAAAGAATGAAGCGTAAGGAGAAAAGTGTGGAAAAAGGTTTCGGAACCAAGAACATTGAGGGAATTGTCAAGACTTTGACCGAGGCTGAGGATCAGAAGCGCCTTGCCGAGCAGGAACTGGACTATTGTGATAAGAAGACGCAGGATCTTCTGCATGAACTGGAACTGGTGGAGCATTCTTATCACGAAACGGCGAGGCTCTGCAAGGATCTGAAAGATATTCGTATGCGGCGTCGTGTGGCCAAGGAAACCATCGATCTCCTGACTCCTGTTTGTGAATGGAAGAACGAACAGAGCGGGGCGATCAACCGCTTGAACAAGGTGATCGGGGAGATGCGGAAGATCGATGAAAAGCGCAAGAACGCTGTGTACTATTATCGCGCAGATAATGCTGGCAAGATTATCGGGTGAGGAGGAGAGATAAATGGCAGAATTTCAAGATGTGATGCGGCAGAAGAAAAGAATGTGCAATTCTATTCCATGCAGCAAATGTGATATATACCGGTTGTGCGGCGAGGATATATTTAATTGTTATGGGTTTATAAGCAATAATCCGAAAAAAGCCGAAGAAGTTATTATGTCATGGGCCGCAGAACACCCGGAGCCGGTTTATCCGACGTGGGTTGAGTGGTTTCGACAAATGGAAATAGCACCGCTCGAACAGAAATGTTTTCACTCTTGGCTACTCGAACCCATCCCCGCCGATATCGCGGAGAAACTGGGAATCGAGCCGAAACGATAAGGAATTGCATCGCTACGACTTGCTGCGAAAAGAATAGAAAAGGAAGAGCGTGGAAGGGTAAGCAATGAGTGGAAACGGAAAAGCCGAGCGGAGATTTGATTGGATGAGCTTGGAAACGGAATAGAATAGACTCGAATCGCGTGGAGGGAAATAGCAATGAAACGGAAGAGCTTTGCTTAGCGTCGAAACGGAATGGACTGGCTTTGAACAGAGAAGGAATGGCACCGAGCTAAAATGCGTCGAAACGGAAAAGCGCAGATTAGAACCGAAACGATCGGCAATGGAATAGCTTTGCGTAGAGGGGAACAGAAACGGAAAGGAATAGATCGGCGATGCAACGGAGAGGCAAAGACGGGCAGGGAAACGGAATAGAATAGCTAACTGGACACACGAGACGGATATTTGAAAGGAGAAATCATTATGGAAATGAAGGTTCGACTGACTCTGACGGAAGAAGCTCTGGGTATGATGCCTGCGAACAAGGAACTGCACGAGACTTATATTGCCTCTAAGGCTCCGGACGCTCCCAAGATCGAGGAGGAGATCGCTGCGGTGGGCGTTGGCGAGGTTGTGGAAAAGACCATGACGGTGTTCCCGAAGCTCGAGGACGGAACGCCTTTCTTCTGGGACTATCAGATTCGCGGCATGTTTAAAGACTCAATCGGTATGCTGCGCAGGATCAAGGATAAGAAGTGCAGCAAGCTGACGAGTTATAAGAAGGTTGTGGACGGACTGATATTTGTCAATGAGCGCAAGATCCCGATCCATCTGTCGGGTCCGATGGGGGACTGCCAGCGTCCTTTGCGAGCGGATACCATGCAGGGTCCTCGCGTGGCTCTGGCGCATTCCGAGAGCGTTCCCGCCGGTTCTACGCTCGAGTTTACGATCAATCTGCTGGACGATTCTCTCGAGGGCGTGATCCGCGAATGCCTGGACTACGGCAAGCTCCGCGGTCTCGGCCAGTGGCGTAACAGCGGATGTGGGCGCTTTGTCTGGGAGGAAGTTGCAGCGTGAGATGTTTATTCTACTCCATTTTGACGATTCCGGAGACCCGCTATACATTAACATAAACCAGATCGACTCTTTTCATCGTGACCAGGGAAGCTCCAATTGTACCGTTGTTAACATGCGGGGCTTCCTCGGCGATGAGGGAGACGGATATTATACGGTACGGGAAACACCTGAAACTATCGCAGGACTGATCGGTCTTATGAGGGGAGAGTGATTTTTCGTGTCATGGCTTGCCAAACAGAACGAGAAAAAGCGTATGAAGAAACTCGTCGACGAAATGCCCACCTACAGATATACACCAAAGGGAGCGTATATAGACCGCAAGGGTGTGTATCGGCGAGTCAATTTTAACAATCGTCGCCTGACCACACGACAATTTTTTCGAAAACTGGCAAATCGGCTTTCTCGCAGGCGCTTGGGCAATGAAGAGCGCATGGGACGCGGCGAACACAAAAAGATATTTGATCTGAAATGGATACTGGATTAAGACGGGAGGATTAACATGAAACTGGTAGAACTGACCGGAACCGCGGGCGAACGACTATTTGTCAACCCGAATCATATTTTCGCAATCATCGAAAACACGGATTACAGGCGGATCATCTCTGACGGCGATGTGGACATCAACGTTCAAGAAAGTATGGATGATATTCTTACCGCTCTGAAATTTAATAACTTAATTGGAGGTGTGTGGTATGCCCGAAATGATGGACAAGAACATCGAGATTGATATTCCCAAGGTTGTTAAGATCACGTCGGAGCGAGCGCCGTTGTATCTGGGAGACAGCGAAGATTATGAGGCGGTCGGAACCCTTCGCGAGGACGATACTTTCGAAGTGGCTGCGATCTCTGCGGAGACGGGCTGGATCGCCGTTCGCGTGCCCAGATATTTATTGTGGGTGGCTCCCGAACATTGCGAGGCCGTCGATGAAAACGAAAGCGAAAACGTATGAGATCGCCTATCTCTGTAACGGCAAAAATCCTGCATGTCGCGGGAGAGTGGGCTGTTACTATGCGAAGCCTGTGAACGGAGTCATCGGAGGCTGTCTGCATACGAGAGAAACTAAGTACGCCAAGAATCGCGTACTGAAAGACCAGGAACATCCCCGTGAGTATCCGGATCGTTTCGAGCGGTTCACTTGCGGGGATTTGGTTCGATACTATGAAAGCTTGAGGTGGTTCGATTGAGCTATTCGTTCTGGAGCGTTGTGGTCATGGTGTTCATTATGCTGGCGCTGTTAACAAGTGATCAACGTTATCGGTAAAATCTATATCATTCTGTAAAGTGATAGAAGGCCTATATAAGCGGCTTGCGTTCCGGACAACCAACGTATCGTGTCCGGGGCCAAAACCGCTCCTAGGGGCCTTTACGGGGCTCTCAGGGGCATTCTGGAGCCATATTTTGAAAGGGGCGAATAAAAATATGAATGATCAGGAGAATTTGAAGCTTTCTGCGCCGTGGGAGATCTATTGCAGGAAGGTTCAGGCGTTGTTCAGTAAGGATCCGGAGATCGCAGTTTCGGGTATCACACAGCGAGGCGGTACTCGCGTAATGACGATTGAGACCTATAACGCGTTCAAGTATAACGCGCTTAAGCAGGTGTTTCCGACAGTAAAATGCTTCGGATACACGGGGCTGCAGATTGATATTCGCATGCCCAACGAAGACGAGTTTAAGCCGGATCTGCAGGATCTCATGAAGGATCTCTTTGACGGTAATGAAGCTGTCGATAAGGTTTGCGTCTCTCTGGATCCTTTCGGCAATGAACAGATCTATGTGATGTTTAAGCCGGAGGTCATACAGTTCTTTAACGATAACATCCGGGATTACAACGGTATCTGCACTACCGTCGCTGAAAATCTTGCGCGGGACGTTCTCGAAAAGGATGCGGAACGGGTCAATTTCTGCACGACGCGTCTATATCCCGAATTGCAATGTTAGGCAAACGCGCGCCGAGAACATTGATTATATGAGGTGATGGATATTGTGTGCAATTGACTTAACTCCGACACCGAAGTATACGAAAATGCTGAAAAACGGAAAACTCAGAATCGACGCGAGTGACGTAACCAGTGGATATTTTTTTGCCGGGGTGTCGGAAGTCTCAAGTCGAGAAATCCGCCTGCAGGTTAAACACGGAACAACCATTTACAACTATGTGCTGAGGCGCTACGGAGGTCTGGAGATTATCCCTTTGCAGATGGGCAGCGGTAAGTACACAGCGACATTGTGCGAACGGGTGACGGGAAACAAGTACCGGAAAATCGGAAAGCTTACGTTTAATGTGAAGCTCGAAGACAAACTGGCTCCATTCCGTCACCCAAATCTATGGATTCCCTACTATCCAGAGATCGCACATGGCGTCGTTGGGCAGAAGGTCGAGGATTATATTCGCTATTGCTATGCCTACGATTATGTTCGCGCGATCCGGATCAAGGCGGGTGCAATGCCGGATATTTTGCAGTGTTACCAAAAGAAAATGGGCATCTGTCAGGATCTTGCGGCATTGGCGGTTTCTCTGTGGAGAATGTTTGGAACTCCGGCAAAACTTGCGATCGGAACCGTTGGTAAGAGCAAGAAGCTGCACGCCTGGTGTGTGACGTGGGATGAGAAGGGTCGCGAAAAGATATTTGACCCGACGGCTGAGATTCTGAAGTGGGATCAGACAGGAACATATAAAGAACAGAGATGTTATTGAGAAGGAGAAAAAGCGACCTTCAGAATGAAGGGAGATCCGTAACGAAGTGAAGGGGAGGAGGTGAATTTGTATGACGCAGGAATTTGACGTTGCACAGGGATATTTTGAGTATCTGTGCGAGATCATTCACGTGGACCAAATCGATCGGAGCTACTGGATTTTGGCGCACGATCTGCACGCAAGACCGTTTTATGCGCTGATTCCGCATGACGAGAACCGTGCGAGCGATGGTTTGGAGCTTCGGGAGGAGTATCTGCGAGAGATCCGGTATCCGAAGTATGTGGATATCGAAGGCGAGTGTTCCGTTCTTGAGATGCTGATTGGACTGGCGAGGAGGATGGATTTTGAAACGAGCGATCCCTACGATTTTGACAACACCACCGACAGGACCGCCTATTGGTTCTGGGAAATGATCGACAATCTGGGACTTTTGGCGTTTGACGACGATAGCTATGTGGACTATGGCGGCATGACCCGCGTAAACTGGGAAATCGATCGACTATTGAAGCGGGCCTATAAGAAAAATGGCGACGGGGGACTGTTTCCGTTGATGCAGACATCGCAGGACCAACGAAACACAGAACTCTGGTACCAAATGAATGCTTATCTCACCGAGAGAGAGCTTGCTTGATCTTGGTTAAATCATTTATTGCGAAGGGACGAAGCAACGCTTACTTGACAGAGCGCGAATTGGCATGAGCGATTTGTCGAGATATTCATTGGTGAAGGAACGAAGCGATGCTTATGAAACTTTTAATCGGACTTTATATTTTGTCGGCGATGGGGATTCTTGTGTTGATCATTCGGGAGGTATCCAGATGGTAAATTGGCTGTTTATTCCGACGTGGAGTGTTATCGTGCTGCTGCTCATTGGACTCGGCTGGGTGGTATGGAATTTTGACCAGGAAGTAGAGAACCTCGAAAAAGAAAACGCGGGACTCAGAAATCGGATTACCAAACTTGAAGGAGACAAACAATGAGTGGATGGATATTTATCGGAGCGCTTTGTCTGTTCGCGTTTGTGTTCATCGGATTGATATTTGTGGTGGCGGACGATCATCGAAGGATCCGGACATTGATCGAAGCGCATAACGCGTTGGCAACGGACTTTGCAAACTCGATGCAGTTTATTCGCGCCTTCGAAAACGCGGTAGAATCGGAGAACAAAAATACGTATGAGGCAAGGAGGCAGACCTAAATGGTTCATGGGTTTTTCTATTGGTCGGGCGTGGTCGTATGGAGCCTTATTGCTGTGGGGATCGTATTGGCAAGCTGGTTTACGATTGCGGCGTTTCTCGATCACCACAAAGACGAGCGACGCGCCCGACTGGATATTTTGGAAGGGTCGGTGTTGAGACATGAAGAGGATTCGTATGCTGCTGATTCAGGATTGCCTTTTGTCAGCGCAGAGGAAATTAGAAGCCGCAAGAAACGAAATGAAAGCAGAGGGCCGGATGACGCTGGGGCTTGAGGATAAGTTCACGGATATTCTAAACGAGATTTCGGCGTTGGAGAAAACCGTTGTGTCGTGGATCGAAGACGGGAACGAGGAGTGATATTTTGTGATCAAATGGCTGGAGAAAATGCTGGACAAGAAACATGATTCTGAGCGTAGAAAGTACTCGGATTGGGTCGATTCTATAAAGAAAAAGAACCACGAATGGAACGATAAAAACGCCGAGGAATGGAAGAGCAAAAACACAGAAGAACGGAGTGACAAAAACGCTGAAGAATGGATCTGTACCGTGCGGGTCTTGGCGGCTCCGGGATGGTCGGGAAAGATGACTCTCGGGGAGCTGGCGGACCTGTGCAGTACGGCTCGAAATAAGGACGAAAAAGTGCCGATGAAGCGGGTAAAATGACGAAAAATTTCTGTGACGTTTTTGGATTTTGTGACGTTTTTGAAATGTGAATATATTAAGATTGTGTTAAGGTTAATGTTAATTAACAATTTTGTGACACTTTTTTGTCACACTGTGACATTTTTGAAACGGATTTGTCACAGCGAAAACCCTTGTGCCACAGGGGTTTTGGGGTTTTTGTGACACTTTTGCATTTTTTTCTTTAATTCATTTAAAAAATAAAAAAGTATAAATATATAGCTAAAGAGAAAAATGTTTCAAATTTGTCACAAGTGCATTTTTTACCACTCTGACCGAGAAGGAGGCTGGAGCGTTGGATTTCTATAAAATACGGGAAAAACGAAGTAAGAATGAGACCGTAATTTATCCGGATTTCAAGAACAATCATGTGCAGGATTTGCTGGTAAGGGGAAAAGATTTTTATGCGGTATGGGATGAAACGAAAGGGCTCTGGTCCAGGGATATTTTAGACGTCTCCGTTTCGGTCGACAGGGATCTGTGGGAGTATGTAGAGAAGCTGAAGAGCACATCGCACTACGATGGATATATTGATGTTAAAACGATGGAGTCGGATTCGAGCGGATCATGGAACCGGTTCTGTCAGTACCTGAAGCGGATTCCGGATTGCGACGTTCAGCTCGATGAAAAGTTGACGTTTCTGAATACGGAGGTTAAGAAGGAGGACTACGTCAGCAAGCGGCTGCCATACGCTTTGGAGGAGGGCGATTACAGTGCGTGGGACAAGCTCGTCGGTAAGTTATATTCTCCGCCGGAGAGGGAAAAGATCGAATGGGCGATCGGAGCGGTGGTATCCGGCGACAGCAAGAAGATACAGAAATTTTGTGTCTTCTATGGTGACCCGGGCACTGGAAAAGGCACCATCATCAATGTCATCCAGCTCCTCTTCCAGGGATATTACACAACCTTCGAAGCCAAGGCACTCGGTTCAAGTTCGAGTCAATTTGCAACCGAAGTGTTCCGTTCGAATCCGCTCGTGGCGATTCAACACGATGGAGATCTTAGTCGAATTGAGGACAACACTCGGCTGAATTCCATTGTGAGTCACGAGGAGATGGTGATCAATGAAAAGGGTAAGAGCCAGTACACGGCGAAGATGAACAGCTTTCTCTTCATGGGAACCAACCGGCCGGTGAAGATCACGGATTCGAAGAGCGGGATCATTCGAAGGCTGATTGATATTTCTCCGAGCGGTCAGAAGTTTTCGCCCAAGGAGTACAACGCGCTGATGACGCAGATCGAGTTTGAGCTCGGCGCCATCGCGTATCACTGTCTTGAGGTGTATCGGAGCCTTGGCAAGAATTATTACAGCAACTACCGACCGATCGAGATGGTCGAGAAGACGGACGTGTTCTTCAATTTCGTGGAGGCGAACGCGGACGTATTCATCGAGCAGTCGGACGGTATGAGTCTGAAGCAGGCCTATTCCATGTACAAGGACTATTGCGAGAGTTCTTTTATGGAATACAAGCTGCCGATGTACAAGTTCCGGGAAGAACTGAAGACCTATTACGAGGAGTTTGAGCGGATCGCCAGGATCGACGGGAAACAGGTTCGAAGCTGGTATTCCGGATTCAAGAAGGAAAAGCTGGAGCCTCCTGTTTTGAAGAAGGAGCAGAAGAGCTTGCCGATGGACCTGGATTCCGAGAAGAGTCTCCTGGATGATATTTTGGCAGACTGTCCGGCGCAGTATGCGGTGGTGAAGGAGGACGGTTCTGAGGTTCCGGGACTGCGATGGGCGGAAGTCACGACAAAGCTTCGGGACTTGGACACAAAGAAGCTGCATTATATTCTGCCGAAGCCGGACTGCATTTCCGGTCGGCCCAGCGAAAAGTCGAAGCTCATTATGGTGGACTTTGATATTCGCAACAAAAAGGGCGAGAAGGACATGCTTCTGAATCTGGAGGCCGCCTGCAAGTTTCCGTTGACCTATGCGGAGTTTTCCAAGGGCGGACAGGGGATTCATCTGATCTACTGGTATGAAGGAGATATTTCCAAACTGGCGGTTTTATTCGGAGAGGGAATAGAGGTCAAGACGTTTCGCGGGAACGCGTCGATGCGAAGGAGGCTTTCGAAGTGCAACGAACTCCCCATTGCGATCATGCCTGCGGGCGGATTGCCAATGAAGGAGGAAAAGATGATTGATATTGGGATGCTGAAGGACGAACTACATCTGCGGAACATCATCAAGAAGAGTTTGCGCAAGGAGATCCATGGAGCGACGCGGCCGGAAGTCGACATGATCATGAAGGCTCTGGATGACGCCTATGCCAGCGGGATCAGCTATGATGTCTCCGATATGGAGAATGATATTCTGCTGTTTGCCATGGGATCCACCAATCAGTCGGACTATTGTGTAAAGCAGATTCCGAAGATGAAGTGGAAGTCGAAGGACCGGATTGAGCAGGAGGAACAGGCGCGGAAGGAAGCGAAGGACGACGAGCCGATTGCGTTCTTTGACATTGAGGTGTTTCCCAATCTGCTCTTGGTGAATTGGAAATACGAGGGCGAAGGAAAGCCTATTGTTCGGTTGATCAATCCGACTTCCAGGGAGATCGAAGATTTGTTCTCTCTCAAGCTTGTGGGCTTTAACTGTCGCAAGTACGACAATCACATTCTCTACGGAAGATATTTGGGTCTGTCAAACGCAGAGATTTACGATTTGTCAAGAAGGATCATCGCCGAGCAAGCGAAAGAAGCTTTTTACCCAGAGGCATATAACATCTCGTATACTGATATTTTTGACTTCTGTTCAAAAAAGCAGAGTTTGAAGAAATGGGAGATTGAGCTTGGAATTCATCATCAGGAGCTTGGCCTTCCGTGGGATAAGCCGGTTCCGGAAGAACTATGGAAGCAGGTTGCGGAATATTGCGACAACGACGTCATCGCCACGGAAGCAGTTTGGAACGCTCGACAGGACGATTTCACCGCAAGACGGATTCTTGCCGATATTTCGGGCGGTTCTGTGAACGACACAACCAACCAGCTTACTGCGAGATTTATATTTGGCGACAACAAGAAACCGCAGGGAGAGTTCAATTATAGAAATATGGGCGATCTGTCCGATGTGTCTGATATTTATGACGATAAAATTCGAGCGCTTGGTTGCGATCCGGAGTTCACAAAGTTCGATTCAAAAGGACGTCCGTTGTTTCCTGGATATTCATTCCGATTCGGAAAGTCGACGTATCGCGGCGAAGAGATCGGAGAAGGCGGCTATGTCTATGCGGAGCCGGGAATCCACTTTGATATTCCAACGCAAGACGTGAGCGGTATGCATCCTGCCTCGCTGATTGCCGAGGAGCTTCTGGGACCGAGATTCACAAAGCGATTTGCTGAAATCGTTCAGGCAAGAACGCTCATTAAGCACAAGGATTTCGATTCGGCGAGAAAGTTGCTGGAAGGAAAGCTGGAAAGATATTTGACCGACGCTTCCCAGGCAAAGGGGCTTGCTGGAGCCCTCAAAATCGCCGCAAATTCTGTGTATGGTTTGACAAGCGCCAAATTTTCCAATCCTTTCCGCGATCCAAGAAATGAAGATAATATCGTTGCCAAGCGTGGAGCACTATTCATGGTGAATCTCAAGCATGAGGTTCAGAGGAGAGGCTTCACGGTTGTTCATGTAAAGACAGATTCAATCAAAGTGGAGCGGGCAACGGATGAGATCGTTCGATTTATCCGGGAATACGGGAAGCTCTATGGATATTCGTTTGAGACTGAAGCAGAGTATCAGAGATTGTGTCTGGTAAATGATGCCGTATATATCGCTTACGAAAAAAGCGAAGGATGGACGGCCACAGGCGCACAGTTTCAGCAGCCTTACGTATTCAAGACGCTATTCAGCGGAGAGCCGGTGGAATTCGAGGATTTATGCGAGACAAAATCTGTGACGGGCGGCGCGATTTATTTGGATATGAACGAGGGTATGAACGAGGTTTCTGAGGCTGAAGAAGAGCAGGCCAGACGCTTGTACAACGCCAAGAATCCAGACCAGCCTAAAAAGCTGAATCCGAATTATTCCAGCTTTACCGACGAGAGTCTTGCAAATTATATTTCGGAAGGGCACTCCTATCAGTTTGTTGGGCGTACCGGCTTGTTTGCTCCAATACTTCCTGGACATGGCGGCGGAATTATGGTTCGGGAAAAGAACGGAAAGTACTATGCGGTCACGGGAACTAAGGGCTATCGATGGCTGGAAGCGGAAGTTATCCGAACGCTTCATAAGGAGAATGATTTGGATCTGAGCTATCATCAGGGTCTCGCAGACACCGCAATTGCTACCATCAACAAGTTTGGCTCCTTTGAACGCTTCGTCGACCTGTCCAAACCTTATATTCCGGAGGAGGTCGAAGACCGACCCAAATCACCTGTTGACGATTGTCCCTTTGATCTGGTTCCGTGCGGCGATAACAAATACAACACCTGCATGGACTGCCCGAACTGTGTCGGGGATATTTGCAAGCGGGGCTACAGTCTCGCCAGCTATATCGAGAAGGGAGGGGATGCGTAGTGGAGTTCGGCAATGCCGGAAAAGACTTCCCTATGATATTTCGCGGCAAGAAAGGAGGTGACGGAAATGCTGGAACAGCTGCGCGATGAACTGTTGAGCATGTCGCTTTTATTGAACGGCATGGGACTCGTGCTTTCAGATAATTGCTTTGAGGATACCGGGCAGACGCTAAAGAGTATGTCTGACAGGCTTCAGAAGATTTGTCTGAACGAATGGCACCATTATACCGACGGCGCTGATATTTTTGACTTTCCAAAAGAATTCAAGGGAGAACCGGAGCCGCCACTGAATGGAGAGAGAAAACATGACTGTTGAAGAACGCAACAAGATTCTGGAGGCAGTTGATATTCTGCGTGCGCTGGGCGGGCAGAATGGCTTCAGTAACCTTCAACCAAAGATCAAGAAGATGCTGCTTGGATATTCGAACGATCTGAAAGAGATTGTGGAAAACGACGTTCGAAAAGCGGAGCATCACAACACCAAGGACGACATTGAAATGACCTATTGATATTTCAGGAGGAATTGTATTATGGCTATGAATACCACTTTTTTCTATGATGAAGATACTGGCCGCTACATCGTGAAGGGCGCGAGGATTCTGTTTCCGAACTTTGAGGGTGCTGAGCAGAACTACAATCAGTCTGGCAAGCGCAATTTCCGGCTCGTGATTACCGAAGGTATGGCAGACGAAATGAAGCAGCGCGGGATTTATGTGCGCACGATGGAGCCGAGGGACGAGACGGAGGAAACGCAGTACACGATTAAGATCGGCGTTTATTCCGATACTGACGTTCGGCTGCTGAGCGGCGGCAAGATGACCTCCGTGGTCGTTCCCGACAACGACACGAGGCGCAATCCTGACTATGATATTGAAGAGGACCCGATGACGATGATCGATCGGGAATTCCGTAAGGCGCATGTAAAGAACGGGGATATTTCCCTGGAGTTCCACATTTCCCGCAATACCCGGGTTGCTGGTTCCTCTCCGTATGCCCGCCTGGACACTATCGTGATTCCGATCCGCAAGTCCAGGCTTCTGGCGGATTACGAAGACATGGAGACGGACGAGGATGAGCCGTTCTGAGTTTCGCGTTTCAAACAATCCTCCCTATAGGAGGTGAGGCGCAATGCTTCTGATAGAATTGATTCTTGCGTGGATGGCGATTGGCGCTATGGTTTGGTTTACCTGCACTGCGATTCTCGTGGAGTATCTCAAAAAGCACGGCGATGGCTGTGAGTTTGATTGGGATACCATCGAGATATTGAAC
>CALEPS010000112.1 GCA_937910305.1 uncultured Bacteroidales bacterium
TTTGTACTATTTTCGACATATGCTAAGACTAACTTATTTTTAAGGATAAAAGTAGTAAAATAACTGGAATCACAATATGTTAAATTTTCTTTTAAAAAATCATTTTTCAATGATGCTGCTCTTAAAAAATTTTTATCAAAATTTTTCTCATATACTATTTCTATTGCTGGCTTTTTATCGATTGAATATTGTCCGATTTCTAAAAAAGATAAAAAGTTTAATTGCATCAATAAATAATATAATTTTTGTTTTTTATCATTTTCTAATTTTGAATTATCATCTTCTTGTAATTCCTTTGTATAATATCTTTGTTTATTATATATAAATTGATTATTTTGTTCTATATTTAATTTTTGTTTCATATCTTCATATTTATGTATTGAAGTTTTTAGTTGTAAATCAACTATATTTTTTATTTCTCTTTCTTGGAAAATTATTTCCTTTGGTGTTCTAAAACTTTTTTGTAATTTATATAAATCTATATCATTTAATTTATCTAATTTATCTAATATTTCTTTATATTGAGATTCTTCCAAATATCCTTTTTCTTTATATTCAGAAAATATTTCTTTTATTCCATCCTTCTGAACACATAAGTTCATCATTTTATAATCTATTTTTATTTTATTTTCAATATCTTTATAATTTTGCGATTCTTTTTTGTATAAACGACAATAATTTGTTATACTCAAAATAAATTTGGCTAAATAGCAAAATGGAATAATTAGAATTAGTATCATGAAAATTATATAACCAGTTCCAAAACTTTCTTTATTATCTTCATTTTTGAAAAAAATCAAATTTCCAAGTAATAATAAGAAGAAACCAAAATGAAAAAAATTAAAGCAAAAGAAACCAATATTAGGATCGAGATATTCAGGCCTTTTATATGATTTTAATAAAAAATTAAACTCTATAACGAATTTGAATAATAAATTTAAAAATGTTTGAATAATGCCTATTGGATATATAGGGAAATAAAACATAGTAATCCAATAAGTGGCTAAAACATCGCTAAAATTTTCTTCTAATTCAAAATCTTCTTTTTCGAAAATTTCTTGTAATTCCAACTTGTTTTTTCCTTCTTCATTTTCATTTATTGTATTCACTAATTCAATAAATTTTCTTCTATTCATGATTTTTTCAATTAATTCATTCCATTTTTCCCATTTTTGTCTCGCTCCTTGACTAAAAATCGAATCAATTAAAGGATATCCGAATCCACCATACAGCATAGGAAATAAATTTGATGAGACTCGTGGTTTCAAGTTTATTTCCTATGCTGTATGGTGGATTCGCCAATCGATCCTCCAGGCATTGGCCGAGCAGAGCCGTATTGTGCGTTTGCCGTTGAACCAGGTAGGTTCGATGAACAAGATCAACAAGGCCCTGCAGCGTTTCGAGCAAGAGCACGAGCGCAGGCCGAGTGCTGAAGAGTTAGCAGAAGCACTGGACATGCCGGTTGACAAGATTGCAGAGACGCTGAAGATGTCGGGTCGTCACGTGAGTGTCGATGCGCCGTTTGTAGAAGGAGAGGACAACAGTCTGATCGACGTAATGGTCAACGAAGATTCGCCTAATGCGGACCGTGGCCTGATAAACGAGTCACTCTCCACCGAGATCAACCGCGCGTTAGCCACACTCACCCCGCGTGAGGCAGACATCCTGCGTAAGTTCTTCGGAATCGGTACCCCTGAAAAGACGCTGGAGGAGATCGGCGACGAGTTGCATCTCACCCGCGAGCGCGTACGTCAGATTAAGGAGAAAGCAATCCGCAAACTGAATTCGGGTCAACGAAGTCATATCTTGATGACTTACCTTGGTTAAGTAAAATGCCTCCGGAAAGGGAGGCATTTTTTATTTACCATTTATTCATTTACCATTTATTCATTTACCATTTGGTCATTTAGCATTTACCATTTGGTCATTTACTATTTGGTCATTTATATTTAATCGAAGAGGGTTGGCTGGTCATTTTCCATCTTCTTGAGTATAGCCCGCATGAGCGTTTCGCGGATGAGGCGGCTTTTGTTGGACACGCCGTATTTCTCGCAGAACCGATCCAATGTGCGCAATTCGCTCTCGTTGAGCAAGATTGAGACTTTATATTCGCGGGGCTGTTTTTTCAATGATTTGTGGTTTGTGGTTTGTAATTTGTAATTTGTAATTTGTAGTTTGTAATTTGTGGTTTGTGGTTTGGGATTAAGGGATTCATTAGAAATAAAGCGCCAGTTTCAGGCCTGACGTAACCAGACTTCGTCCCGAGCGTGCGGTAAACTCATTTCCGTCAATTACAGTAACGGACGGCACGATAGCCTGCTGGAACTGGGCGAAAGCCATCAGAGCGACAGCCGTTCTGGGGTTGATCCGGCAGCGGTATCCGAAATCGACACCGGCATAAAGCCCTCCGAGGTATTCTTTGGACAACGCTATTCCATAACCTACCGCTACACCGAAAGCGGGTGCATGTTTGGTTTCCGTCAGCGGCATCCTTAATGCAGCCTGAACCGGCAGGAAGTTATATTTCTCCTCACCGAGGAACAATCCATGATAACCTACTCCCGCCCCCACGAACAGATGACGGTCTCCAATATGATGCGAGCCGACAAGCAGATCAACGCTGAAAGCCCCTCCGACCGCCTCATTCGGGTTCACCGCCGCTCCTCCGGCGAGTTCAAGAAGGATGGAGGCCTTCTTATTTACCATTTGGTCATTTTCCGTTTGGTCATTTTCTTCCGTGTCTTTCTGCTCCGTTTCGTCGGAAAGGATCTCCTGCACTTCCGCGCGCGGGTATTGGAAGCGCGCGCCTTCGGCATCACGGAGAATAACGACTTCCTCATTCTGGAAGACGATCGTTCCTTTCACGCGTGCGCCTGTACGTAATAATAAGGTTTCCGCGTGCGCGCATAGGCAGAAGGCGCAAAACAGGATCAGAAATATGAATTTTTTCTTAGCCATTCGGCATGATTTGTTTAATTCGGCTGCAAAGTTACGTAAAAATTTGCATTTGTGCAAATTTATTTGTTATTTATGGCTTCAAGAGGCCTAAATTAAGCCAATTCGAAATCAATCTGGCTTCTATTGAGGTCCACCCGGATCACTTGTACCATAACGGGGTCGCCCAGAACGAAGTCTTCCGGATGCTCGATGAGTTCCATGCGTATCAGTCCTTCGCAGTGGCTGTCGTCGAGTTGCACGAAGAACCCGAAATCCATGATTGATACGATATGTCCGGGTAGTATTTCTCCCAGATGATCTGCCATCCACATAGCCTGGAACTGCTTAACGGAGTCCCGTTCCGCCTGCGCCGCGTCCTGCTCGCAAGCGGAGCAATGCTCACACATGAGTTCGAGTTCTTCTCTGGTCAGCGACTCTTTTTTCCCGGTCAGGATATATTTCTCCACGAGGCGGTGTACCATCAAGTCCGGGTACCGTCGGATAGGCGAAGTGAAATGGGTGTAATGCGAGAACGCCAGCCCGTAATGACCGATGTTATAAGTCGAATAGACGGCTTTCGCCTGTGCGCGAATGGTAAGCATATCTACGACTCTTTGCATCGCATCGCCTTTCACCCGTTTGCCGTTGAGGCGTTTAAACTTCTTGATCTCCTCCAGTTTATCGTAGTCCGGGAGGTCATGCACGCGGTATACGAACGGTCTTCCCGACCCTGCTTCTTTAGCCACAGTACGGTTCGCCAGCAGCATGAATTCCTCGATGAGATGGTGGGCTTCGTTTGGCTGCTCAAAATAGATCTCCACGGGATGATGATGTTCGTCGAGCCGGAACCGCATCTCGTCCTGTTCAATAGTCAGCGCACCATTGGCTATCCGTTCCGCCCGGAGCTTGAGCGCGATGGCGTTCAGGGTTTGTAAGGCGGCCGATATCTCGGTATCACGATATTTCGGTATTTCGAGACCTTTTAAGATTTCCTGCGCTTCGTCATAGTTGAGTCGTGCATCGGATCGGATGACGGTTCGGCAGATTTTGTGTTTTACTACGCGCGCGTTATTATAAATAGGAGTGCCCTCCGCGTCCAGCGGGACCTCAAAGGTAAAGATGACGGACATACATAGTTTGTCCTCTCCCGGGCGGAGGGAACATTTGTCGTTGCACAGTTCTTCGGGCAGCATCGGGATGACGCGGTCCACCAGATAGACGGATGTACCGCGCTGGTAGGCCTCGTCGTCGGTCTTCGTACCGGGTTTGACATAATACGACACATCGGCGATGTGGATACCGATACGGTAATTTACCATTTCTAATCTCCCTCCGGTCGAACGATCTGCTTCGCCGTATGGGTCATTTACCATTTGGTCATTTATTATCTCGAACGAGATAGCGTCGTCGAAGTCTTTTGCATCCGCCGGATCGATAGTAAAGGTGAAGACATCGCGCATGTCACGGCGGCGTAGAATCTCTTTTTCGTCTATCATAGAATGCAAATTAAAATACACAAAATCATAAAATCAGGTGCAAAATTACTAAAAATCTTGCATATCTCAAAAAAAAATAGTAATTTTGCGGCGATTTTTATACATAGACGTCCTAGAAACCCTAGGAAGCCTATGAAAATGTGTGCAAAAAGAAGAACCAAAATAAAAAAATATATATCAATGAAAGTAAAAGTAAGTAATGTAAACCAGCCGATTTGGAAAGAATGTAACATCCACGCGACCCTACCGGCTGATTTGAGCAAACTGCAGGAGTTGGCCTACAACCTATGGTGGACCTGGAATGCCGCAGCCAAAGATTTGTTCCGGTATGTGGACACTGACGCCTGGCATCGCGCCAACTCGAACCCGATTGTGATGTTGAACATCCTGAGCTACGACCGCATGGTAGAGTTGTCGAAGGACGAGAAATTCATGAAGAAGCTGAACGATGTATATGCAGAGTTCCGCGCTTACATGGATACTCCGAAGGACAAGAAGAAACCGACCATCGCCTATTTCTCGATGGAATACGGTCTGACCCATGTGCTGAAAATTTATTCCGGCGGTCTTGGAATTCTCGCTGGCGACTATATCAAAGAAGCCTCGGATTGCAACGTAGATATGACGGCAGTAGGATTCCTCTACCGTTACGGTTATTTCACCCAGACGCTGTCTCCGGAGGGTCAGCAGATCGCCAATTACGAGGCGCAGAACTTCTCCAACCTGCCTATCACGCAGATGAAGGAAGCCGACGGATCGAACATGGTTATCGAGGTGCCGTATCCGGGTCGCACGGTGAAGGCATATCTCTGGAAGGTAGCAGTAGGCCGTATGGATCTGTATCTGCTGGATACGGACAACGAGCTGAACAGCGAATGGGACCGCCAGATCACGCACCAGCTTTACGGCGGCGACTGGGAGAACCGTATCAAACAAGAGATTCTTCTGGGTATCGGCGGTGTGCTGGCGTTGAAGAAATTAGGCATCAAGAAAGATGTATATCACTGCAACGAGGGTCACGCCGCACTGATGGGCTTGCAGCGTCTGGTGGATCTGGTACAGGAAGAGGGTCTGACCTTCAACCAGGCCAAGGAAGTAGTCCGCGCAAGCGGTCTGTACACCTGCCACACCCCTGTTCCCGCCGGCCACGACTATTTCGAGGAAGGCCTGTTCTACAAATACATGAACGAATATGCCGGCAAACTGGGTATCGAATGGCATGACCTGATCGGCATGGGCCGCGTCAATCCGGACGACAACACCGAGAAATTCTCGATGAGTGTCTTTGCACTCAACACCTGCCAGGAGGCAAACGGCGTAAGCTGGCTCCACGGCGAGGTAAGCAAGAAGATGTTCAGCCCGGTATGGCCCGGTTATTTCCCGGAGGAGCTGCATGTGGATTACGTCACCAACGGCGTACATATGCCTACCTGGGCAGCACACGAATGGAAAGAGATATACCAGAAATATCTGCCGAAAGAGTGGATGGGCGACCAGTCGAATCTCGAGATGTGGAAGCCGTACGCAGATATCCCTGATGCAGAGATCTGGGCTACACGTATGAGCCTGAAGCGCAAGATGATGGACTATATCAAGGAGAAATTCCGCGAGGATTGGATGAAGAGCCAAGGTGATCCTGCCCGTATCGTCCGTGCGCTGAACGAGATGAACCCGAACAACCTGATTATCGGTTTCGGCCGCCGTTTCGCCACCTACAAACGCGCTCACCTGCTCTTCACAGACCTGGAGCGTCTGGAGAGGCTGGTGAACAACCCCAATTATCCGGTGCAGTTCCTCTTCACCGGCAAGGCTCACCCGGCAGACGGAGGCGGTCAGGGTCTGATCAAACGTATCATCGAGATCAGCCGTATGCCGCAGTTCCTGGGCAAGATCATCTTCCTGGAGAACTACGATATGCGTCTGGCCAAACGTCTGATCAGCGGTGTAGATATCTGGCTTAACACGCCTACCCGTCCTCTTGAGGCATCCGGTACATCGGGCGAGAAAGCGCAGATGAACGGCGTGCTCAACTTCTCCGTCAAAGACGGATGGTGGTACGAGGGTTACGTAGAGGGCGCAGGCTGGGCGTTGACCGAGCACCGCACCTACGAGAACCAGGCACACCAGGATCAGCTCGACGCCGCAACCATCTACCAGATGCTGGAGAACGAGATCATTCCGCTCTACTACGCGAAGAACAGCAAGGGCTACAGCCCCGAATGGATCCAGTATATCAAGAACTCCGTCACGAAGATCACGCCGCGTTTCACGATGAAGCGTATGATGGACGACTATTTCAGCAAGTTCTATTTCAAACTGGCGAAACGCCACAAGCTTCTCAGTGCGGACCACTACAAGGTAGCCAAAGAGATTGCGGCATGGAAAGAGAACATAGTAGAGCATTGGGACGAGATAGAGGTGGTTTACAAATCAGAAAACCTGCAAAACCTCAATGTAGGCGACAAGGTTCAGATACAGGTAGAACTGGACACCCACGGTTTGAACGACAAGGGCATCGGCGTAGAGCTGGTAGCCATCCGCACCTCGACCCACAACAACGACAAACTCTACGAAGTAGAGCCGCTGAAGTTGGTGAAGAGCGAAGGCAGCCACTTGTTCTTCGAGAATGTCTATCAGTTGGATTATGCCGGCGGCATGAAGTTCGGATTGCGCATGTATCCGCAGAACGAGCTGCTCCCGCACCGCATGGACTTCTGCTACGTGAGATGGATTTAACGTCGCGCGAGCTACGGCTCTCGCTCTCCCCACAAATATAAAATTTTCGGGGACCCCATTTTAAGGAGATTTCGGATACCGGAATCTCCTTTTTCTTGTAAAAATGTAGATTTTTACACTTTTTTTGTGGAAAAACTTGCAGATTTGAAAAAAACGCAGTAACTTTGCAACGTTTATTTGGAATAGTGCGCGAACTATGCGCCTTTACCATCTAAATAAACAAGCATCCACGCTGGAGGGAAATGTCTCTCATAAAGGGTGGAAATTAGACATAAATAAAAGACGTTTATTGACGTTGTTTGCGACTCCCAAAAACTTCGCAACTTTTTGATACAGAGCGAACAACAACCAATGAATGTCCTCGGGATGTGTAAGCCCAGTCTCCGTGCCTCACCGCACGGAATCGGTCTGCATATTCGGCGTGGAATTCGGTTGTTTTTCTTCTGGCAACAGGCATTGCGAAGGCCTATGGGAGCGTGAAAAACTAATTGATTTTCACGCTTTTTTCATGCGTGTCAATCAACCAAAAATGATCTTTGAAATAATGTGTACTTATAGGAAATAGGAGAAAATGACATAAAAAATCATTTTCTTACTCAAAAGTCTTGCGTATTCCAAATATTTGTTGTACCTTTGCAGCGTCAAAGGTAACGTACAACAAAGAAAGGAGGTTGATATGCAAGCAGCATTAGCACAAAATTATGATGTAGTACAAGTAAAAGTGCCGCATTTAGAGTTAAAGCGATTCAAAGCTATCGCTAAGGCTTTAGGATGTATGGTAGAGACCTTGACCCCTCTGGAACGTTCTCTCCGCGAGGCTGAACAAGGGAATATTATTCACTATGACTCGTTGGAGGATTTAATCAAGGAGATTGGCTGATGTATACCGTGAATATCACTCCGCAATTCCGACGCGATGCGAACAAGTGTAAGAGAAAAGGGAAAAGAATGGAACTTCTGTGGGAGGCTGTACGGATATTAGTACGTGAAGGGGTTCTACCTGAATCATACAAGCCTCATATGCTACGCGATGAATACGCAGGTTTATGGGAGTGTCATATTGAGGACGATTGGTTGCTGATCTGGCGGCAGAATGACAAGCAACTAACCTTGTTGCTAACTAACACAGGTTCTCACGAATATCTATTTGGTAAGAAGTAGGACGATCCATCCCATCCTTCATTTCCTATAAGCAGCAATTCCGAAAGGGGTTGTTGCTTTTGTTTGTACACAATATGTTACTAACAACAAAAGTAAAAGAAAAAGCTTCGTCCATTAGGTCATGGAGAATTTGCCTTGACTTGGCGATTCGAACGGAAGGGATAGCGGGGAGCGTAATCCCGACATAGACAACCATCCGACGACAACAATAATAAAAACACATAACACAAATGACAAACTTTAAACTTAATCATAAAGGACTAATTAGAAGCAGTAAATTTGCTGTCACCTTCGATTGTCACCCGACGGTCAGCCGACGGTCGCGTATGACACCTATATGACGCTAAAGACATTCTGAATACTGAATAACACAAAACACCGAATAATATAAAAACACTATATATAAATCATGAAAAATATTAACATTATGAAAAACATACATTCTTTTATCAAATCAAATTGTGGAATCGGCGGTATCTCGTCGGTATCCCGTCGGTATCTTGTATTACTCATAACCCTCCTCTCCCTCGGAGTTGGAAATGTTTGGGGAAATAAGGGATTTAATAGTAGTCAAGCCTGGAACATACAATACTATACCAGTGGAAATGCCAATAATTGGTTACCTGTTGATGGAAATGACATGGGAAGTACATACAATATGGGAGTGATGACTAATTTCTATCTTAAAGGTTGCTGGGTAAAGACTTGGTCTGACAATAATTGGACTACGGAAAAATGTAGAGTATATTATTGGATTGATGGAGGAGATTCTGGTAGCGATTATATGCTTCAATATAATTCCGAGTCCAATTCCAATCGTACATGGACTTGGGATAATGACTTGAATTATAATGTCATAGAAAAAGCTGGTACCACCCCTGGTTATCACACTTTAAAGTTAAAATGGAAACTGGACGAGGCAAATGATTATCAATCTTCAGAATGTGGCGTCCAATATATTTATCCAGGCTTTACTACAACTAGCACAAGCCATACTTTTGCTAATACTACTGTTGGAAGCACGAAAGACGAGACCATCTCGTTTGGCACACACTACGGAACTGCCTTAACAACAGGCAACTGTGCTATCTCAGGCACTAATGCAGGCGATTTTCAGGTTATTAGTATCAACGAATCAGGCGTTACCGTACGCTTCAAACCTACTACAGCGGGCAATAAGTCTGCATCTTTGACCATCACAGATGCTCATAGTAAAACCTGCACGATTACATTGAGCGGTAAAACACAATACACGGTAACCTACAACAAAGGTACATACGGAACAGGAAGCGACCAAACTGCTAACAAGGTATATGGTACAAATTTGACTCTAGCCAACAGTGGTTATTTCACGTATACTGGTCATGCTCAGACGGCTTGGAATACCAATATAAGCGGAGAAGGAGGAACAGAATATGCTCTTAATGGCACTTATTCAACGGAAGCTGCAATTACTCTTTATCCTAAATGGGATTGGGCTACTTATACTATAACCTTGGCTGCAGGGCTAGGCGGATCGGGAAGCGGTTCATTGACAGTTACTTATAACAACTCCGCTATTAACTCAGGCATGACTCATAACCTCACCAATACCGGCTATCATTTAGATGGTTTTTATCCATCTCAAGAAAGTTCGCTCAAAGTTCTTAATGCAGATGGAACATTTGCTGCAAGCAATGTTGAGGGATATATATCAAGCGGCAGATGGAGCCATGATGGGAACTGTACTCTCCATGCTCATTGGGCGGCAAACACCTATAAAATTACTTTTGATGCCTCCACTAACAGTGGAACTATTATCAATAATGGTACCTCCTATGAAGAAGGCGGCGCACGCAAGATAACCGCCACCTATGGTTCAACAGTATCCGGCACAATGCCTACAGCTCAAAAAAATGGTTATTATTTCAAAGGTTGGTACACAGAAGCAAGCGGAGGTTCGCAAGTTATTGATGCTTCCGGTGTTTGGCAAAACGTAGGCGGATATACCAACTCCAGTAAAGAATGGAAAAGAGCGGAAAACACCACCCTTTATGCCCAATATGGGACTCCGACCATCAGCGCTACTTTCTCTCCGGCATCTGTACTGCCGCTTGGGACTGTGACCGTAACTCCTTCTTTCGACTATGCCCCCGAAGGAAGTCATATTTTATGCTATGTATTGACAACGGGAGGCGGAGATGAAATGGAAGTGCAGCCGGAGTTCATACGGGGCGATGGATATGCCGTCAGTTTTGAAGCACCGGCTACGCCGGGCACGTACTCCGTGGATATCCGTCTCTTCAACGCAAGCGATCACAGTTGTGCAGACCGCGAAACGGGGCTCGTTAGCACCTACAGCCATCTCAATTCATTCACGGTGGAGGCATCCAACGCCGTTACCGTCCAATACAAATGCGGCAACGTAGAGTTGCGTCCATCTACGACTATCTATGCCACCTCAACGCAAACCTCCGGAGCCGTTACAGCTCCTGAGATTCCGGGATTAGTATTCTCTCGCTGGACGACCGGAGCAAATGTTAGTTTTGCCGGTGGTTCTACTGCCACAGATCGAACGGTAAGTGTGAACGCTTCTGCAGCAGGAACATTGACGGCGGAATATACTCAAGGTCCTTTGTTCTTCAAGAACACAAAAAATTGGGACAAGGTTTATGTGTATTTTTACAAAAACACCAGTTATTTTACGACAAACTCCTCAGGTTCTGAAGGAACAGGTTCTAACAAAGATAATACAAATTTCATTTCAGGTCCTTACTTAATGACATTGATGGAAGGAACAGATGAAGTATATTATTACAATGGAGATATTCCTGCAAATGCAGCCACCTTTGCATTTACAGATAAAGAAATGAATAACTACAACTATTTCGCCGGAAGTACGACAACTCCATGTGAAGTTGTGCGTGTTACGAGCGTTAATGCAAACAAACCTATGATCGTTCCAGTAGGAAATGGCGCACTTTGGAATCAGAAAAAAGCACGATACTATGGACATGACGAAGCACCTATCTTAATGGATTGGGGGTATAACTTACGTGGTGTGTTCAATAATTGGAGTTCGACGAAAAACGAATTCACTTCTACGAGATTAGGCGATTTGAGTTTTACAACAACAGCATACTTAGATGCTGCAAATGCTACTTATCAGTGGAAGGTCTATAATGGTAATTTAGGATATGGTTTATCGGGTACTCCAACTCTTACCCAAGCGTCCCCGACATCCAGCAATCTTGCAAGTTATGATGCCAATGGTTATAACCTACAAGTTCAATCCAATATCGCTGGCGAATATACCTTTACTCTTAATTATGGTTTAGGCACCGGAACAGGAAACACCAATGGTGCGAGTGTGGAAAGTGCACTTACTTCGAACATGAAAGTTACTGTCACCTACCCTGTTGTGGCGGGGGACTTCCGGCTGGTATATACCGGCGGCGCAAATCCCCATCCGGGCAATGTAGTGAAAAAACGCGCTGACGGAGTGGATATAGTAGATATGTATGTAGCAGCAGGGCAGTCCGACGCCCTCAAAGTACAATCCTGCACAGCAGTATCTGCTTCCAGCGTTACATGGGGAAGTCTTTCCGCCCCGACTTATGCAGAGGGCGTAGATTTCTCTTCTATCCTTTCCGCAGGCGGCACGGGCGTGTATAGTTTCACCATTGAGCAAAACGAGAACGGAACGGCTTATAAAATCACCAAAGTAGAGAAATACACCGGACGGTTCTATGTCCGCACCAACTGCGTCAATGACGACAAATGGAACTACAAAGACTCCAAAGATGCACACGCCATGACCTATTCCGAGTACTCTACTACCCTGACCAAGAAACCCTTCAGCCACTACTACGTCAAAGACATTCACGGTACCAGCGGAAGCTCTGTCAATATCCGCTTCACCGTAGCTACGGAGAACAGCGAAGCGATCACGGATACGGTCTTTGGCGGCGAGACCGAAGGAGATTACAAAGACAACTGGGGAAATGAGAGCTTGACTACTACAGCCAATGTCCGCTTCACATACAACCAAGCCACCAACAAAATCTGGCGCGCCTACACTATCGGTCCAGAGAATGACAATTATATGGTATTGAGAAGCGGAAGCGGTGTCTATAAGTACAACAACGGGACAAAAGGAGCTGCAAGTACTGCCATCAAATTTAATGACATGAACAACTGGGTATATCAGGTGGACGTATTTGCGGACGCAGGTACATATGTCAAACTGACAGCTCTTTTCAATAGTGTCACGCAATACATAAAAGGTATTGAAAGCGCCGGTACAGACGGAACAGAATGGAACGCCGACGACGCCGAACTACTTCTTTCCAGTTCTAAAGCAACCACAGAGCACATGCGAGTCACATACGATTTCAAAACGGACCGTATGATTATCGCCTGGCTACCTTCAAATACGATTACAACAAACATCGATCTGGATGCTGACGTTTTATTGATCCGCAGACACCAGGAAGCCGGACAATCCATCACCATCTCAGGAGCCAACAAACTGCAATCCGTCAAGACCGTTTATGGCGTAATGCAGTTTGACAAGGACTACCTCAACGATGTTACCAAATCGCGTTACAGCCGTGACCTGTACTGGATTTCCTTCCCGTTTGAGGTCAAACTGAGCGACGTATTCGGTTTTGGTACATATGGTCAGCACTGGATCATTGAATACTACGACGGCAAAGCGCGTGCGCAAAAGGGCTATTGGGCTGACAGTCCCGGTTTCTGGGAGTTCGTCACACCCGACATGCGCGATACATACGTCCTTGAAGCCAATAAAGGTTATGTGCTGGCACTTGATCTGGACGAATTGGGAGACGGCGACAACGGTTCTACTCTGTCCAATGTATGGAATAACAGCGTCACATCCATTTATCTCTATTTCCCGTCCAGTACTACTATCGGAGACTTGGAGAATGTAAGTTCGGTGACGGTAGATGTGGACCAAGAAGGCTATCAGTGCACCATCAACCGCCATACTCAAGCAGAGAAAGACGCACATACAGACACGGACATCAACAAGAACCGTACCGTGGCGGACAGCTACTGGCACATGATTGGTGCGCCGAGCTACGCAAACGCCGGGCGGACCTCGGATTTGGGAAATGCCATGCCTGAGACCACCATCACTGACAACCTGCTCTATGTCTATGAGTGGAACCCGACAACCAACCTGTATAATGTGCATAGTACGTCCTCTATGACGTTCGACGCAATGCGTTCATACATGGTGCAATACAACGGTGCCAATATCACTTGGACCAACGTGACGGCACACCCATCCGGCATCGTGGCACGACGCAGACAGAAAGCAGAAGATACCCGTTTTGCGGAATTCAGTCTGGATATGGCGCGCAACGGGGAAAGTCTGGATCACACCTATGTCCGGTTAACAGACAAGGAAGAAGCGACTGCTAATTTCGACTTCAACCTTGATCTGGCAAAAGAATTCAACGGCAACCATGCCAACATCTACACCATTATAGAAGGCTATATGCCTGCGGCGGGTAACAGCTTGCCGCTATCCGCTACTGAGACGACCCTCGTGCCGGTAGGTGTGCAAATCAGCGAAGCGGGAGAATACACCTTCGCTATACCGGACGGCACAAGCGGTGTCGGAGTGACCCTCATTGACAACGAGACCGGTTCACGCACAAGCCTCAGCGCACTCGATTACACAGTAAACCTAACCGCCGGAGAATACACCAGCCGCTTCGTCCTGGAGATCTCGCCGGTACAGAATACCCCGACGGGAATTGGGAACGAAGAAATCGTAAATCGTATATCGTCCCATCGTAAATTATTGATCGACGGTATCTTGTATATAGTGCGCGACGGCAAGATGTACGACGCCTGCGGCGTAAGAGTAAAGTGAAAAATAAAAGTTGGAAAGTGAAAGTTGAAAGGGAAAAAGAAAATGAAAACGAAACTTTGTATATTCGCTTTATTGATAGTTGCTTGTAGTGGCATGAATGCACAGTCATTCTCTACCGCCACGGAAAATAGTGCTATTCAGAGCCACCAGATCATGCAAGCAGGTTCTGCATATGATGGCACCGTCTATGCGCCGTTTGACAATACCGTTCCTTCGGAGCAAAGCGCCGTGGGAGCAAGTTATTCGCCCGCCAAGGCACCCAGTGGTCCGCGCAGAAGTTTCGACAAACCCACAAACCCGGGAAACCAGTCAAACGACTATCCCCTCGGAGACGGATTGCTGCCGCTCATGCTCATGGCGCTCGCCTTCGCCGGAGCGACTTACTTCCTCCGCAAGCGCGAAACAGAAACCAAGTAAAGCATGACAACCTCATAGCGCCACGAAGCACTGTTCTTCGTGGCGCTATTTATACAAATTTATACAAAAGTACAAAAAATATTGAATTTTCCGCAAAAAAATTTGCGTGAATAAATATTTTTTTGTACTTTTGCACCGTCTTTCAAAGAAAGACTGTCGTTTGGGACTCCCAAAACTTCGCAATTTTGTATGTTCCAGTCCAAACAACGCCTACTGAAAAGGCGGTGTTTTGTCGTTATAGATACTAAATAGCGAAGTTTGAACCATGAGACACAGATTTACATATCTATTATTATTTATAGGCTTTGCCTATGCTTGCGCGCAAGACTACGGTTCGCAGGCGTATCCGGCACAGCAAGATTTCCAGAGCCATCAGATGATGAGTTCCGGCAGCGTGTATGGCGGCACGGTCTATGCGCCGTTTGACAACACCACTCCCTCCGAGCAGAGCGAAGTAGGCGCGCAGTCGCCCAACAGAGCCCCCGGCGGTCCGAGAAGGGGATTTGATATCGGTGGTGAATATGGAAGAGACGAGAAATATCCCGTAGGCGAGCCATGGATCCTGATGGCTTTTGCCGCTGCTTTTGCCGGAGAAATAGCTCTCCGGAAAAGGAACAGGGCGAGAGATTAGAAACACAGCCTGCCTCGGGGCTATAAACGGAGGAAAACGACCTTTGACATAGTGAAAAAGACTAAAAATTAGTACATCAACCCAAACAGCCACAACGGCAGTTTGCTACCTACAGGGTATTCGATGTTATCAGCTGCGATATAGGCAGCAGGTTCTTTAGCTATCTGCTTGCCGTCTTTGGATTTGCCTCCTATCTCGAATGAGAGTTCATGGTCGATGAGATAGTCCCCTGTTTTGCTATACTCAACTTGATGCGCATAACTCAATTGGTTACAGAAAAACGTCTCGCGCATTGTGCCGATATTTGGTTCCTTGAGCGATAACGCTTGCAGCAGATTGGTGTTCTCCATGAGAATCTTATCCGGTTTCTGCATCTTTTTGACGGACATATCATCCGAATAGAGCAACCGGATGAGTTTGGCTTCGTGCAGGTATTGCAGATAGGCGAGCATAGTAGTTCGGGCTATTCCTGTGAGCGTCGAGAGTTTGGTTATATCTACTAACATGGGCACTTCCGTAGAGATAATAGCCAGCAGGGCTTTCATCTTGCGGATATTACCGACATCAACCTTGCGGAGCTGCGGCAGTTCAATATTGAGCAGTAAATCAACGGTATTTTCTACGCGTTGATTATAAACCGTGAATCCTTCTGTTCCAAACGGATAATAACCTTGTTTGAGATAGTGCGGGAAAAACTCCAAAGGATGACATTTATCCAATACCTCATTGACTATATCGTGACTGTTTTGCAGAATATCGGTCAAGGTGACACGCGGCAGAGTTATATTGTGGTATATTTGCACATATTCGCGGAAAGAGAGGCCTTGCATATCGTAACTTAGGCAACGGCGAGACAAGTCCGCTTGGGCGTTCAGTATATGCAGCAACGACGATCCTGTAAAGATCACACGCAGCGGTTTGAAGGTATCATAGATTTCTTTGATATCCATGCTCCAATCCGGATAGGTGTGTACCTCGTCAATAAGCAGCAACTCTCCGCCTTGACGATAGAACTGCTCTGCGGTATCAATCAGGCTATGCGTACTGAAGTAGGAGTTATCCAAACGCACGTACAAAGATTTATGATTGCGGTTGTCCTGATAATGGATCTTTTGATATTGAAGCAAGAGAGTTGTTTTGCCTACTCCACGTGCTCCACGGATAGCTATCAATCGCGATTCACTCCAAGGAATATCATCCATAAGCGAACGAATAAATTGGGTAGATGTGTCTTTCAACAAATCTGAATTGCGTGTAAACAATGTATCCATAGTGGTACGATTTATTAAATTCGCCGCAAAATTACAAAAATTATTTTATATACGCAACACTTTTTCATAAAAATCGTTTTACACGCAAAACATTTCACACTAAAAACATCCATTTTAGTCTTTTTCAGTATAGTCGATAACAAAATTAGATAAATTATAAAAGTTAACGCATCAGTTGTAATTAGATAATAATTAAACCAAAATACGAAAAAAAATAATAACACTATGAAAAATAAACTTAATCTTAAAGGACAATTTAACAATAGTCAAACAGCAGTCAATCCGACGGAAGTCGGACCTGCGACGGTGAACCGACGGTCAAGGCTAATGTCGGTACTATGTCTGTTCACCCTCCTCTCACTCGGAGTAGGACAGATGTGGGGGAAAACGATGAATGGTCCTCGCATTTATTTTGACAATAGTGCAATGAACATGACAACAAATCAGGTATATTTTGTTGTAGGGCATTCAAACTACTCACGAACATACGGTCCAATGACTTTAATTAGCAATACTAAGTTATTGTATAGGGATGTGTCTTCTGATGATAATCATTACTGGACAGATGCTACATATGTTGGGTTTATACAAACCGCCAACAGGTTCAATGATGGTTCTTGGGGACCTAGCAACTTAAACAATGCCTCTAATTATACTGCGGCCAACACTTCATGGTCAAGCATTGACTGGCAAAATACATATTATTGTAAAGCTTCTTCTAAAGGAGGAGCATTAAGTGTTAATTATATTTCCGGCGGTTATGGCAGCATTCAAAAATACAATGCTACTCAAAAAGCAAAAGTAAGAAACACGACCGCTGTTGCGTATTCCGATGCGTCAGGGACACTTCCTGCCACTCTAAAATTGAAAGGTACGTACTTATCGGGAGACGGTGCAAGTACTCGCTCCGAAATAACAAGTACCAGTTCAACGGATGCTGCGGCAAAAACCACTTACGGAGCTGTAGTTACCGGTCTAATTACTCATTCATATGCCTCGTTGAGTGGCGATTACAAATTTGAAGGATGGGGAACAAGCACTACTCCTTCAACCACAAACGCAAGTTATGAATATAACATTTCTGCCA
>CALEPS010000113.1 GCA_937910305.1 uncultured Bacteroidales bacterium
CAACCTTTTTCCCCTCCGTATCGTCCGCCGCCACAATGATTTCGCTGTAGCTGCCGAGGTCACTGAGGTGCCCGCAATCGAACTTGATATTGATAAACTCTGCGTGTGCGCCGGATTTGAGACGCACCGGAACTTTCGGCACCACAATGACCTCCGCTCCCTCTTCCGCCATAACGGTTACGTTCTTGCCGGTGAAGGCGATATAATTGCTGTTGGACTCCACATACGTACCCGCCGCCATGACGATGACGTCTCCGGAAGCAGCGCCGTCAAGCGCTTTTCGGAGGGCATCAGAGGTGCCGGTGTTGATATTGATCACCGCTGCGTTCGCTGCCCATGCCATCAGCACGGCTGCGAATATTGCAAATATCTTTTTCATAATAATAGAATTTTAGGTGGTTATTTATTGTTCTACTTTCTGTCCGAGCATGTTGAATACACGGCCGTTCTTGAGGATGAAGAGCTGTCCGTTGCGGATGAATTTCTCTCCCTCGCTCATCGGCGTATTCACATTCTCGATACCTTGGAAAGGTACGGTATGAGGTTTGGTACGACGCACACGCATGGTGTTGAGCAGTTTCGCGGTGCCGTCCTGGTTGGCGGTATAAGAGTTGAGCTCGATGCAGTCGCTCTTGACGGTGAACTTGGTGAACGACGGCGCACCCGGCTGTCCGAACATACCGGTCATGAGGTCGAAGTAGTTGGTTACTTTATGGTTCTCGTACTCGGCGTCCATCTTCGCGCGGTCATACGGATAGTAACGCTTGCGTCCGCAGGTAGCTCCGATGAAATAGAGGGTACCGTCATCGGTGGTGAACGTACCGCCTTTCTTACCGGTCATATTGGTATTGGTGTTGATGTCCACCGTCTCAATATCGGTGATAGAGCCTTCCACCACGGTGCGGGTGTCCGGATTGACCGGACCGATGACTTCGTAGCAGTGGTCGTGTCCCTGGATAGCGAGGTCGATCTCACATTCCTTGAGGATCGGCAGCATGAGTTCGCGGAAGAGCGGCGTCTCGGAATCCACCGAGTGTCCAGAGCCGGAGAAGATATTCTTATGCGAGAGCGTGACACGATACTTGGTGTTCGGGTGTTTCTCTATCTCCTGGCGGAACCAGCGTCGTACATCATTGGAGAGGTAGGTAGATTTCATGGAAGCTTCGCCATCCGAGGAACGCCACCAGTCCTGAAGCGAATAAACGAGGAAGAGGACGTCGCCATAGACGAAGGAGTAGGTGATGCCATGGAACTGCGGGCGATAGGAAGCCGGCACGGACATCGCGAAGTCGGTAGGCGTATTGAAATGGTAGTCATAGTTGAGCAGGGGGCTGTCATCGTGGTTACCATCGGTAGGCACAATTGGCATCTGCATGATCACCGGTTTGATGGCTTCTTCGAACCAGCGCTCCCACTCCCACTCGGAGTTAGCGGAAGTACCGGTCTCCACGAAGTCACCGGGGAAGAGGCAGAAGCGTGCTTCGGGGACAGTGTTCGCCGCCGCGGTAGCACACCATTGGGCGTTCTCGACATACTCGGCATCCTGGATATGGCTATCGGTCATATAGAGGAAGGAGTATTCGCCTTGCGCCGCACTCTGGGTACGGAAATGTGCGATCGGGCTCCAGTGTCCTTCGTATCCGACACGCCAAGAGTAGGCAGTACCCGGCGTGAGGTTGGTGGCAATCGCCTTATGGCTCACGTATTTGAAAGCGGTCTTGTTAGACATCTTAGTAGCCTTCAGCAGACCGGAAGTGGAAACGGCGTAACGGAGATCCTGGGTAATGGTAGGAGTAGCCTCCAAGGTCAAGACATCGGCTCCCTCGAAATCCGCCGCCACGGCACGGGCTTTTGCCACGATCTGCACTTTGCCGTCCATGATACCTTCGTTGGTGAACCATGCAAACGCCATGTTCGTTCTTGGGTTGCCGTTGATATTGGCTACCATACAGTATGGTTCCTCTTTCGGGACGAGTTTGGTAGCCGCTTCATTCATCGCAGCAATCTTATCGGCGATAGCTGCTATCTCCTCATCCGTAGCCCAGAAGCTGTCCACGCGTGCGGTCTCTTTGGCAACCCAGAAGGGTATGAATGAAGGAATAGTGTAGTTCTCGATCGGATAGAGTTCGTCCGCCTCCAATACTTCGTGCGGGTAGAGGACAGGCGGTTTGGGAGCTATCACAGCAATCACGAAATCCGTGAATCCGCCGTCCTCGCTGGTCGCACGGATAGCTGTTTTTCCTTCCGCCACGCCGGTTACTACGCCGCGGATGTCCACCGTAGCTACGGCAGGATTGTCGGAAGTCCAGGTCAGTTTCTTATTGGTTGCCTTGCGCGGGGTGAAGATGACCGTAGCGGCAGCCGAACTCTCGGCGTAGATAAAGAGCGAGTCCTGAAAGATATCTATTCCCTCCAGCGGAACGACCGGCGCATTGGGGTCATACTCATACGCACCGACATCCACGCCTCCGCCCTGGGGACGCGCCACACCGGCGAGGTCATAGGCAGGTGCTTTCGCCGCCGTGCCTTTGTCGATAAGGAACGAGCCCGCTTCAATCGACCAGTCGGCCGACTGCATCTCGGCTATCTGTGCCGGTGTCTTAGGCAGACCAACGAATGAAGTCGGTGCCACGAAATGCGGTCCGTCCGCAGCGCTATTATCGGCATTGAGCGAGAGGCTGAGGAAAGGCGAGGAGTTGAATCCCTGGTCGGCTATATTATGGCTCGACGGGCTGCCGGCAATATAGTTCGCCGGATCGGCAAAACCGTCCTCCGATTTGTTGCCCCACATGACGGAGTTATAGACCTCGCTGTCGGAGTGAATACCGGCGTACTGGGCACCCCAGTTGTTGGCGAAGGTACAGTTGATGATCTTTCCGGCAGGGTTATAGACACCTCCGGAATTAGGCCAGCTTCCCTCCGCCGCAGCGTTGTTATAGAACACGCAGTTTTGGATGATACCCGATTTGTTGTAAATCGTGGCATAGACACCCTCGCATCCGCGGAAGATACAGTTCTCGATGAGCGCGCCTTTGTTGTAGATGGCTCCGCCACCGCCGTCCGCGAGACAGAGTTCAAACAGACAGTTGCTGATGACAGCCGGCCGCTCCGGGGAAATATCATCGACGTATATAGCGCCGCCTGAGGACATCGAATGGCAATTACGGATGATACAGTTGTTGACCGTCATATTGCCGCGCACATAGAGCGCGCTGCCGGAGGAACTATACTCTGCGTTCTGCAGGATCAAGCCCTCGAAGAGTACCGGAGCAGCCGGTTCGGACTCCGACTTGATCAGGATCTTTCCCAGCTCCGTACCGTCCATAATGGTCTCGAACAGCTCCGGGTCCCGCATGCCGGAAGCAGCATCATAGCCACCGAGCATGGAAACATACTTGCCCGCCGTAACCGTCACGCGCTCGTTGTACGTGCCCGCGGCAACAAACAAGGTGTCGCCGTTCCCGCAGGCATTAAAACCGGCGGTAATCGTTTGCATGGCTGTCGCCCACGACAGACCGTCATTGCTGTCACTTCCGGTCGTCCGGCTGACATAGTGATTTGCTGCTGACGCGCACAGCACCGCCGTGCAGACCGTCAAAAGGAGTAGAAATCGCTTCATAAGCTATGATAATTTGAGGTTAGTATTGTATAGTTACTGCTTGTCCCAAAGCATTGAAGATACGACCATTGCGAAGGATGAACAGTTGTCCGTCGCGGATGAATTTCTCTCCGTCCATCAGCGCTTTCGGAGTCTCTATCCCTTCTCTGATATCTGTCACT
Source organism: uncultured Bacteroidales bacterium (assembly GCA_937910305.1). Taxonomy (GTDB): domain Bacteria; phylum Bacteroidota; class Bacteroidia; order Bacteroidales; family Paludibacteraceae; genus Colicola. The sequence continues at coordinate 3,781 of CALEPS010000113.1, forward strand.
GTATGTTCCCTATTACGAACGATACGCATGGTGTTAATCAGCGTCACATTGCCCTCGTCGTCGTCCGCGGTATAGGAGTTGAACTCCAGGCAGTCGTCCTTCACCGTGATCTTGGTGAACGTTGGCGCATTCGGCTGCCCGAACATACCAGTAAAAAGGTCGAAGTAATTCGGCACATTATGATGCTTGCCGTCAAACAGAACAGCCAGGTCATCTGTGTATTCGCGCTCCATTCGTGCACGGTTATGCGGCGAATAGCGTTTATGTCCGCAGGTGGCGCCAATGAAATAGAAGGTGCCATCGTCTGTGCAATACG
>CALEPS010000114.1 GCA_937910305.1 uncultured Bacteroidales bacterium
CTACGCCGCTGCCATCACTTCGCCTACCGTCACCAACAGCGACGAGTACAAATGGATCTTCTATCAGGGCGACCAGAACCGGATATATATCATGAACCTATCCGGCTGGACGGGCAACTGGCAACAAGCATTGGTGCTGCACTGCCGGGACTGGGAGTACATGTATTGTCAGGGAAATAACAACCAGTACAATATCCGCGTATGTAACCCGGACATGAAAGTAGGCAAGATGGTCGGTTACGATGTCAGCGGCGAGATGCACACCTCGGTCAATAACCTGACAACCGAGACCGGTACGAGAGTCGTGCTGCCCGCTACCGCCCTCTCATGGAACGGGACAGCGCCGGCCGCTATCGTCAATCTGGTAGCAGGTCAGGACACCACCTTCACCGCCATACGTACGGATAACACCCATTCGGTCAACAGGGTCATCACCTACTCCTCCTCCGATCCGGCAGTCGCTACCGTGGATGCCGCAACCGGACAAGTGACAGCTGGTAACAGCGGTACCGCTACGATAACCGCCAAACTGGAAGACGCAGGCTGTTTCGAAGGCGCGGAGATCAGTTATCAAGTGAAAGTACAGGGTTGCAGTTCGTTCACCTGGTCTATCGACGGCGAGGCAGGGCTGAGCAAACTCATGTACCCGGGCGGATGGTACATGCTGAGTTGTAGCAATGACGACGGAGCGCCTGCCATCACCGTCACCGGCACCGGCGTGACTACCGGCACGGCAACCACCTCCGGCAATACCACCACAGTCAAGGTCACCCTGAACGGCACTGCCGCAGGAGAGATCAGTCTCAAGGCAACGCTGCAGGTAAGCGGCATGGATTGCGAAGACAACCAGACTATCTCCGTGAGCGAGTGTACCGAGACCGCCGCCGAGAGCCGCAAGATAGAGTGGTATAACTACAACGGCTCCACCACCTTCCCGCAATACTGGATTCACGGCGGCGCGTCCGTCTTTCTGAGGGATAACAACGGCTACCTCGAAGCCGACATAGAGCACAACGACGGTAACGACCAATGGTATATCATCAAGACCGGCGAGAAATGTCAGGGCGAAGATGTATTCTACCTGCAGAACGTACAAACGATGCGCTACGTCTATCGGGGTTCCCAAACGGGTAACACCGGCGGCGACTGGGAGTACTCGGAAGCCTTACTCTCCGCTACCAACGCCCAGACTGACGCCTATAAATGGATCATCTACACCCATAACAACAAGACCGCCGTGGTCAACGTAGGCGGTTTTACGGGTACGAACTTCACCAACGGCGCCTATATGCTGCACGTGCGCAACTGGGAGGCGCCGGGGCTGTTCTCCAATCCCAATATTCCCTCTCCGCGCATGGTTTGCGGCAAGATGGCGGACCAGGACGCCAGTCCTGTCTTCTATTACAAGGGCTACACCACCACCGTACCTGTCACTCAGTTCCAGACGCAGATCGCATGGAAAGACTCCGTGCCGGATGCGGTTAAAGAGGTGAAAGCCGGCGGTGTCTATACCTACGCTATCGAGCGCACGGATGCCATTCACTCCATCAACGACCAGATCACCTACGTCTCTTCGGATCCCTCTTTTGCTACGGTTGACGCAACCGGCAAAGTGACCATCATCGGTACGGAAGGTACTGCTACCATCAAGGCGTACCTCAGCGACGTAGGTTGTTTCAAGGGCGATACACTCTCCTACCAGGTGGTGCTGAACTTAGACTGCCCCATCTACACCTGGAGCGGTCAGGACACCCCGATGTACGCAGGAGGATGGTATGAAGTGAACTGTGCTACCACTGCCGGTGCGCCATCCATCACAGTCACCGGCACGGACGTAACCGCAACCACAACTACCTCCGGCAATACTACGACGGTCAAGGTAACCTTGGGAGGCAACGCCTCGGGCGAAATCAAGATCAAAGCGGAGAACCCGTTGGTAGGAAGTTATAAGCTCTGTCCGGATTCGGTCATCATCACCGTCTCGGACTGCCCGGTCCCCCTGACGGCAGCGTTCAAGACCTCCGTCAGCTGGCAAGGTACGCCCCCTCCGGCAGAGATCGTTGCCAATGCGGTAGGAGAGACGTACACCTATACGATCGTCCGTACTGACAACATCCACTCTATCAACTCCGCTATCTCGTATGAGTCCACCAATACCGCAGTCGCGACCGTAGATGCCGCAACCGGGAAGGTGACTGTCGCGGCGGCCTCCGGCGAATGCGATATTATGGCGATCCTGGAAGATGTAGGATGCTTCAAGGGCGACACCTTGTCTTATCACATACGCCTGTATGACTGCACGCAGGACATCACCACCCATACGGATTATATCCTGCCCAAGCAGCCGAAGACGACGGAAGACTGCTCGTATATCGTACTGTGGGACTGCGCGAATGATACCTGGGCATCTGACAACACGATGGAATGGGGCGAGACCTTTGTCTTTGCCGTCAACCTCGCCGGAACGGCGCTGGGCGAATGGGCTATGAAGCCCGCAAGCGACCCGGCCTTGGAGCGTACGGTTGCTTTCGACCGCTTCCGCATCAAAAACGACGAGGGTAGCCAGTTCAACCTGGACGCTTCGCGTCTCTGGCATATCCGTGACACTATCTTCGGCGCAGAGTTTAACTTCTCGCAGATCCCTTATACGAACGGTTCGTTCTACACGCCTGCCATGGGTGAGCAGACGGAGATCGCCGCCCGCTTGTTCGGCCAGGAGACCGCGAAAGGCGCCAAATGCGGCGCAGCGGGTCCTGCCAAGGCATGCAACTGGTGGCAATGGTCGAACGAAGGATTGCTGCAGAGCCAGTTTACCGGCGAATGGTTATCCGGTTCGTATGTATCCAACAATGACCGGTACCTCTTCCGTTTTGCGCCCTATACGGGCAAGTCCGATCCGGTGATCAAGCCGGCGGACGATGACCCGCGTGACCAGTGGTACGACAACCATTATTTCACGAGCATCAACGGCTACCGTTCACCCTGTCCGAAAGAATGGCCTGCAGACCAAGGTCTGAGCACCGATGCCGCTTCTATCTGTCTGGAGAAAGACGAGACTGCAAGCATACAGTTGTCCGGCAGCGAAAGCGGATGGAGTTACGTCCTGTATCTGGACGGCAGTGAAGTCAGCGGCGCTACGCAAGCAGGTAACGGATCTTCGCTCTCATGGGACGAGTTAGGCGTAGGCGAATATACGATTCTTGCCTCAGCGACCGACGAGAAGGCGCAACACTCCGACTGGATGGGAGACTGCTCCAAGACGCAGAAGATCATCATCACCGCCGCCATCGACTGCGTAGAGCCGGAGGTTTGCGAGGATGTGATCTACCGCAAGTGGGACGACCTCCTGTTTGTCAATAACGGCGATCACCGCTTTACCGGCTATCAGTGGTACTGCAATGGCGCTCCGTTGGACGGAGAGACACGCCAGTTCCTCTATACAGAGGGTGTCGTCCTCTCGGGGAACGGCAAGACCTACCACTGCGTCATGACCATGGCGGACGGTACTACCGTTCAGGCATGCGCGAACAAGTTTGACGCCTTCCCTGCCAGTGTGGAAACCAACAAGCCGCAGCAGGAGCAGCAGGTCATCAAATACATTCACCGTGGCAGACTGTACATCAGATACGGAGATAAAACCTATAACGGGCAAGGAGCATGCGTAACAGAATTCTGATTATATCTCTCTTAATAGGGCTCTCTATCCCTGTTGCCGCACGGATGCACTCCGCTATAGAGTTGTCTGTAGGCGGAGGATGGAGCACTCTTGGATACAAGGTGCAACCCACCCAGGCAGACGTGACTGGCACCAACAAAGGCAGTTGGGGCGCACAGGTGCATGTAGGCTACGCCCTCTTCTTCACGCAGAATGTCGGCTTGGGCGTAGGTGCTAATTTTGCGCACTACGGGGCGAATGCGTCGCTCTCAGGTACGGCGCGGTGGGAAGACGTCACCGACACCGAAGGTGAGCCGTACAACCACTTGACGCTCATCCACTCGCTGAAGGACAAGCAGGATGTTTATCTGGTAGAGATACCGCTGACGTTGTATCTGGATTTCCCGCTCTCGGACTATCTGCATTTCGATATCGAGGTCGGAGCCAAGTACGGCATACCGGTGCTGAAGAACGCTTCATTCCAAGCCGATATAGAGCACCAGGGCGACTACGGTATCTGGGGGCTGAACCTGCATGACGTTCCGGGGCACGGTTTCTACCGGGAGAGGGAGTTTCACGGCGACTATTCGGTTTCCGTCAAGAACCAAGTATCCGCCTTCCTCAAGATCGGTTTGTCCTATGAGATCAGCCGGAATATCCATCTCTTCGGAAACCTGTACGGCGAGTACGGTTTTATGAACGCCTTGACAAGCGGACAGACCGCACTCGGGTTCCAAAACGACCGCGCAGGGATGGAAGAGATCCACTCTTTCATGCCCTCCTACAACGGCATTGTGACGACCAACTGCATTTCCGCCAAATCACATCCTGTGCAAGCAGGATTGGAGGTGGGAATACGGTTTGTCTTCCCGCATAAGAAATCATATCCATGTCTATGTATTCATGACTAATCCTATGAAACGGCTAACTATCATCACACTGGCACTCTTTTTTCTCGTTCCGACATCTGTCTTTGCTGCTAAAAGCACGTTCAGTAAGCGATACAAGAACAAGACCGTCAAAGAAGTGCTGGCAGACCTCAAAGAGACTACCGGCGTACGCGTCACTTACAAGCGGAAGGAGGTAAACAACACCCGCCGCGTCACCGTCGCATTTCACAATGCCACGCCGGAAGAGGTGCTCAACGAACTCTTCGACTGCGAGTACACAATCACCAAAAAAGGCAAGAAAGGCAACACCTATGTCGTCACCAGGCGCATCTTGCAGCAGAGCGACTCCCTCTTTGTGTCCGTGCCCGTAGATACTGTTTCTATCGCCAAGCGGGTCACAGCCCAAGTGGAGCAGCCGGACAAAGGTCAGACCCTCCTCTATAGGGAGGAACGGTTCCTCGTCAACTACCGGGATTCGATCCTCCATACCCAAGAGCGCATCGACCGTCCGCAGGTCACCAAACAGGTCTCCGACAGAGAGATCCCTGCAGACCAAGGTTCGTCGCTCCAGTTCTACCTCGGAGGCGCCTATTCGTCCATGGGTTATGCCTTGCAGGACGGGCGTAACCTCGGACACATAGGAGGAGAAGTAAGCGTCAGGTACGCCTATTTCTTCACGCCCGAATGGGGACTGGGCTTAGGGGTTGATTTCTCCACCTACGGCTCACGAGCCAGGCTGAACACAACCATCCAATGGGACGGACAAGCCGACACGGACGGAGAGCGTTACAACCACCGTGCCGTCACCCACGACTGGCAGGAGGACCAGCGCACCTATATGCTATCTATTCCGCTGACCGTCCAGTACCAGCACCGGTTTAACGACAAAGTGGGTATTTTTGCCGCTCTGGGAGGCTTCGTAGGACTGCCTCTGGTATCGGACTACCGCCTCGTCTCCGGCACTGTGGAGCACCGCGGCTATTACCCGCAATGGGACCTCGAACTGTTCGGACTCGGCAACCATGATTTCTATACCGAACAGATAGGAGAAGCCTTTACGAAAGAAGCGCACCCGCTATCCTTGAAGAAAGTGGCAGCGGGCGTCAAACTGGACCTGGGTGTGATCATTCCGCTCACGGAGCAACTGGACCTCTTCGCCGGTCTCTACGGCTCTGTGGTATGCAATGACTTACAGACCGGGCAGCACGAAATAGGTTGGCAGCAGACCTCTTACACGGACTATCGCAGACACGCCTTCATGCCCGAATACCAGGGAATAGCCAACTCCACCTACACCAACGCGGTCCGCCCGTGGGGAGTAGGTGTCAAGGTAGGTGTTCATTTCCGTCCGGCGAAGAAAGCGCCCAAACCCGTTACCGGTTCGGACTGCCTCATTCTCGTTGACACCACCTACCGTACCGCTCGTCACGCCGACACACTTGTCGTGGCTTCCGTGGACACGATCGTGAGCCTCAAGAAGACCCTCGAGAAAGCCGTCATCTGGTTTAACGTAAACGACTACCGGCACCCGCGTCTGGAGCCGGCAGACATCCTGCAGCAAGTGGCTGAAATCCTCAAGTCCAACCCTGCTCAGCGCGTGCATATCAACGGTCATGCCAGCGAGGAAGGAAGCCGCCGCACGAACCAGATACTGTCCAACAGACGCGCCGAGACGATTGCGGACATGCTCAAAGCATTAGGCGTTCCGGCTAAACAGCTTGTCGTACACGGCTATTCCGCTGACGTGCAGTACCAAGGCACCAGCACCACGCGTACACAACGCGAACTGAACAGACGCGTCGAGATCATTCCTATTAACGACTAACACCACTGCATTATGTTCACACTCCTTAGTATCTTGACACTCTGCATAGACTCAACCCTCACTCTCTGTTCGCCGGCGATAGACGACTCGCTCTTCTACACCTGGGATACCGGCGCCAACACGGCGTGTATCACCGTCACCGGTGATGCGGTGGGAGAAGCGACCTATATATGCGAGGCGCGCACGAAGACGTTCCTCACTACCGACAACCTGATGGCCAACGGCGATTTTGAGAACTACACCGACTACCACCAGCAGCCTACCGGATACACTTCCGACTACGAATACCTGCCCTTTGACCCGTACGGCACGGACCTCTACGACAAGCCGGAGTACCAAGGTAAGTCCGGAGTCTATCTGCTCTCCAACAATGCCAAACACACCTGGCGGGACTACGCCAATGTCAGTCCGCACTCGGGAAACTTTTTTGCCATGTTCGATGCCGCTCATTCAGGCTACGCCTGGAAAGCCGGCACCACCGAGAACCCGGGACTGCAGATCAAGGAAAACGGACTCTATGTCTTCTCCTATTGGGCTGCGGACCTCAACGAAGCGTCACAACGCTCGCATCCGGCGAGACTGCAGTTTACCATCCGCTATAAGATGCCGGACGGAACGATGGAAAAAGACTCTCTCGGAGAGGTGCTCTCTTTGGGAAAAGACAACCTATGGCACTTCTCGCAGACCTTCTGGACCTCTCCCGTCAACAGCGATTATATCGAGATCGGCGTGGAAGACCTGAACACCTACTACGGGGTCGGCAATGACTTCGGTTTGGACGATATAATCTTCCAGATGGTCACTCTGGAGGGAAGCAAACACGTTGCCTCGGATACGTTCCGTGTCTTCACGCAGGATTGCGCGCCGTGCGAGGATTTCGTCTATCGCAAATGGAACGATGTGCTCTTTGCCGACAACACGGAAGGACAGTTTGTCTCCTATCAATGGTACGAAGACAGCATAGCTGTCAGCGGTGCCACTCTCCAGTTCTACCAGCTTACGGACACCCTCACTCCGCATTCTTACTACGTGGAAGCCACCACGACGGATGGACACGTCCGCACCAGTTGCTCGCAACGGTTTGGAGATTTTGCACCCAGCGCGGCGCAACACCCGGCTAACACGAACCGGATCATCATCCGTCGCGGACGGCTTTACATCCGGACAGAAAATGCCCTGTACGACATCCTCGGAAACAAACAAAGACCCCTCACCGACGATTATGACTCGAAATAGACTCCGCACCAAAGGATAACCCAAGGATTCCCCAAGGATAACCCAAGGATAGAAGCCGTTTTCTGCACTTTTTGCGCTTTTACTATATATACGTAGTATATATACTTTTTGTTGTGTAAATGCTGTTTGCACAAACCGGATTTACCGTCCTGCGCAAAGCACTAAAGTTCTTTGCACGGACAAAAATCGTCTCTCGGGGCGATTTTTGTCTTTTTTATTTGCATATATGCAAAAAAAGCAGTATCTTTGCGGCGTAAATTGCGTGAGTATGCGCTCACGTGAACGAAAACAGAGATGAATTATCAGTATATCAATAAGATTGATTCGCCGGCGGATTTGAAGAAGATACCGCTTGAGGAACTGCCGGCGGTGTGTGCGGAGTTGAGACAGTTTATCATTGAGGTTCTCAGCAAAAACCCGGGACATCTCGCTTCGTCATTAGGCGCCATAGAGATCACCGTTGCGCTGCACTATGTCTTCGACACGCCGGACGACAAACTGGTTTGGGATGTGGGGCACCAGGCTTACGCACATAAGATCCTGACCGGACGGCGCGACCGCTTCCATACCAACCGCCAGTTCAAGGGACTATCCCCCTTTACCAACCCTGCCGAGAGCGAATACGACGCCTTTATCGCAGGACACGCCTCTAATAGCATCTCTGCGGCGCTGGGTCTGGACATAGGAACAAACCTCAACCCGACCCTCTCCCAAGGAGAGAGAGGAAAGAAGCACAATGTGGTGGCGATCATAGGCGACGGAGCGATGACGGGCGGACTGGCGTTCGAGGGGCTTAACAACACCTCGATGGACAAAAACAACCTGCTCATTGTGCTCAACGACAACCACATGGCAATCGACCCGCTGAAGGGCGGATTTACCCAGTACCTGGTGGACCTGACGACGAGCGCTACGTACAACAAATGGCGCTGGCGGTTCTACCAACTGGCTTCCAGACTCCACCTCGTCGATGAACGCAAGAGACGCGCCATACTGCGCCGGAACAACAGCCTCAAAGCAGTGCTCAGCAAACAGCCAAGCAATATCTTTACCGGCCTCAACATCCGCTATTTCGGTCCCACAGACGGACATGACGTAGTAGGACTGGTGCGGATCCTGAGCGAGATAAAGAACCACCGCGGACCCAAGGTGCTGCATATCATTACCAAGAAAGGCAAAGGCTATGCGCCTGCGGAGAACGACCAGACCGTTTGGCATGCGCCGGGAGAGTTCAATGTGGAGACAGGGGAAAGAAACCTCTCCCCGACCCTCCCCTCAAGGGAGGGAGATCCCGTTCCGCCGCTATGGCAGGAGGTGTTCGGAGAGACGCTGCTGGAGCTGGCGAAAAAGAACGACAGGATAGTAGGAATAACGCCCGCTATGCCCAGCGGCTGCTCGATGAGTATCATGCAGAAAGAGTTGCCGGAGAGGGTGTTTGACGTGGGTATAGCAGAAGGACATGCCGTCACCTTCAGCGCCGGACTGGCGAAAGCAGGCATGCTGCCGTATTGCAATATATACTCCACCTTCCTACAACGGGCATATGACAACATCGTCCATGACGTTGCGCTGCAGAACCTTCACGTCGTCCTCTGTATCGACCGTGCCGGAATAGTAGGCAACGACGGAGCCACCCACCACGGTTTATTGGATCTGGCGTACCTGCGGCCGATTCCGAACATGCAGATCTGCGCCCCGCGTACGGCGGAGGACCTGAAAGAGATGCTG
>CALEPS010000115.1 GCA_937910305.1 uncultured Bacteroidales bacterium
ACTCGGGTTGATATGGAAATCGCGTGCGCGCCGCTCTTCCGCCGTAGCGGCTGAGGGGTTCGGATCGGCGAAGCAGGGTCCCTCGAACACATCGCTATTGAGGGAGACGAGGTTATCGTTATGATAGGTATCGTCGCCGTCCACGAAGCATCCCCAGACAGCATTGCGCGTCATGCGGTTAGCTATACCGGGTTTGGATTTATTATCCGCTTTGTCCCATCTATCTGCATTGAACTCCAATTGGGTCGTCGTATCATTCGCGAGGTCGTCCAGCCAGATAAGCGAGTTATGCACCCTGCTGCTATCGGAGAGGAGGGTGATATGTCCGTCATTGAGGGCGAAGGTAGAGTTCATGACCACCACGTCGTTCGGCACGGTAGCGAGGTCGTTTTCTCCCTCTACCACATCATACCGCTTCGCATAGATCGGAGCTCCTGCATTGGAGTGGAAGAGGCTGTTGACGATAAGGGACGAGCCTCCGCCTTGGTCGATACGAACCGCGGAGGACCGGGCTTTACTTTCGTCCGTGCGTGCTCCGTTGTCTTTGAAGATACAGTTGGAGATCGTCAGTTTAGGCAGTGCTATTTTCTTACCGTCCACCTTGGCAGAGTCCGGACGCAGAGCTTTGTTGAAATTAGGCGTGAAGACTCCTTCTCCTCCCTCATCCTGTGTCTCGTAAAGGCGTTGCCATCTGTAATAGATTGCTGCGCCACCGCGCATATTGACCATACCTCCGATATCCGTACCGTCATCGGCTACCGGATCTTTGACGGAATACGGATTGATGAAGGTGATACCATCAAAGATGACGGGTATCGCTACCTTGTCCCGAGTAGTCATTTCTCCCATCCAGTTCGCCTGCAAGTGGATACGGGTCATATCGTTGATGACGAAGAGCTGGTTGAGCTGGCTCTGGTGGCCTAAATTCAGCATCTCGATGGTGGTGGGGTTCGCCTGCGGGTCACGCGGCGCATCCTTCACATCATAACTATATCCGCCGAGGAAGGAAATACTCTTCACGGCGTAGTCCGTATCGGCGTAAGCACTGTCCGGCAGGAGGGGGGCGATGGCATTGGAGGTGAGGACGAACGCCCTGCGGTTGTCAATCACGTTGGTAGGCGCAAAACTCTGGTCTGCGTCGCCCAGGAAGCAGACATACTTGTCGTGGTTGTTATGGGACGACATGAGGAGGTCAATAGCGGCCTGGAGGTCGGTAGTAGGAGTTTCCCAGGTAAGTCCGTCGTGTTTGAGTCCCTTCTGTGTAGTAGCGACCCATATGGTATCCACCTCGTTTCCGTTCAGATCCAGTTGGACATACTGGTATTCATACACGCCCATATCTATATACACGTCCTCCACCCTCAGTTTCGGGTTAGGCGAGATACGGTACATCTCCCCGGAGACGGTCTCTTCACCGGAGGTACGGCTATAGGTCATATACTGGTCGCTGCCGATAGGCATATAAGGCGTAGCGGTGTCTCCGAAGCGTGCGACGGTACGTGCCGCCAGATAGTTGAACATCGCGGTATCGGGTTGCGCCACGCCGTCGAAGGAAGCCGCCGGCGCGCCTTGGACCGGATAGACGTCATGGTCTGTAGCTTCGCTATTCTTCGCTTGGGCAGCAGTCAATGCTTCCGCGCGGGTATCAAACTGCTCCGCTCCCGTATATTTGGTGATATAGTGCAGTATCGGTCTGGTCACTGTCTGTTTGAGATGTCCCCATCCCTGGTCTGTAGTGATATTGATACGTGTGAGCAGCCAGTCGGCGTTCTGCATGTATCCGTCCACGCCGGCGACGAAGGAAGGTCGCTTGAAGTTAGGTCCGTCCGCCGCTGTGTTGACACGGTTGATGAGTACGTTGTTATTGCCTTTGACGTAGGAGAAGAGGTTATCATAGTTCTCCACCTTGTCGCCGGCGGCATTGAGTTTGAGGGGTACTTTCAGCGCCCGCGAGTCGATATATTTCCGCTGCTCTGCACTGTCCATGAGATAGCCTTCTTTATCGGGCCGCATAGATGACGGTCCATAGGTCCGGCGATAGGAGCAGAAATAGAGTCCCTCTATCTTATCGCCTTGCGCGCGGAGTTCCGTCAGTTTGTCGATCACATTGATATTAAAGGTATCGGGATAGCCCGTCGACGGGTTGATATAGCGTGTATCTTCAGTAGGGGTGGTATAGAGTTTATAGAGGCTATCGTACTCGTGGTAGAGTTTCTCGTACCTATCCCACTCTGCACCGTCATAATGGAAGACGCCGGAGCGGGAAGGTTTATAGACTGTTTTGAAGGAGTCGATAGCGGCTTGGGAGGGTTTCTTTTTGTACTCCAGTTCGTCAATGCTCTCTATATTCGACACCTCATTTCCCCAGAAGATGGAGTTGAATACATACTGCTTGTCGTCCGCATTAGCGTATTCATTATTCGGTTTGAAATTATACACCGCGGAGTAGGCTACCGCTTTGTTTCGCATGAAATGGCAGTTAGCGGCGCGCAGTTTGGCGTTTTCGGCGATGGAGAGCACTCCACCGAATCCCTGTCGTGCATCGGCGTTAGGAATCTCATCCGGTCCTTTCACCGTGATAGGATAGAGACCTCTACGTGCTTCGTTGTTATCGAAGAGCACGTTGACGATACCGCAATAGGAGTTAGCCGCAATACATCCTCCTGCCGACCAAGGGATATAGAGGGTGTCCTCGGGTGCCATAGGTCCTTGCGAGTAGTTCTGGGTGAAATGGGAACTATAGACGTGGATATTACCATTGGAGTATATCGCGCCGCCGTTGCCCGCCATATTATCCGTGAACATGCAGTTCCGGACGATGATAGGAATATTATGTTTAGCGGGGTCGGTCACATTCGGAATGGCGTTGCCGGTTTCGAAGCTCTCGGTCCAGTTACCATCAATGAAGATACCACCACCTCGGAAATAGGTCTTTGCGTGGTACTTATGCCGGTTGATATCCGCAGGATCGACTTGGTTGGCGTATCCGCCGGTGATGGTAATACCATCGAGAATGATAGAGCGGGCAGAGACAGAGAGGTCACACTCTTTGTCAAAATCCTCGGTCTTATTCATTGCGATCGGTTCGGAGAAGATAGGTGTTCCTCCTTCCCAGTCAGCATCCGGATCCGCTTTCTTGTATCGCAGAGGCTGTGGTCCTATCTTAGCCGAGTCGGCATGGACCGTGACGACATGATAGACGTGTGTGAAGTCCTCTCCGGACACCACATTACCTGAGAGAATGGTCTGCCGCTCCAGTTCCCAGGGCTCGATGATGGAGTTGAGGTTATAGTCACTCATGGAGCGGTGGTTCTCGTTCCGCATGCGGATGCTGTCTGCCAGCGCATAATTGATGGTATAAGTAGCGGTAGTATTATCCGCTTTTGTCACATTGACCGTCACATTGGATCCGTTGCCAATCTTAGTTCCTGTGAACTTGTCGATATATCCCGCCTGGCCATAGTTATGTCCGGGTTTCTGGGAATTGATACCACCGATGACGGTTGTTCCCTCGGGGATCAGGAAGGTGTTGGTGCGCACCTCGTCCTGCTCTCCGTAGGCGTTGTGGTAAGGATAATACGTACCTTTCTCCACATAGACTTCGAATCGTGCGTTGCGGTATTTGGCGGCATCCGCTTTACGCGCCGCGATGATATAATCGAAGGCGTCACCGAGGCGGTGGAAGGGGTTGAGCGTACAAGATCCCATCTGGCGGTACATCTTAGATACATCATCGGTATTGGTATTATCCTGGAGGGCACGTGCCGCCTCGGAGTTGAGCAGGTCGGTATGCATGACATACAGCCGCCTCATGATATATGTCTCATCCACATCGACCTCGAAATTCTTATTGAGCGCGCGTGCTCCCATCTCGATGAAGTCGTTGTTCTTGACGACGAGCATCGAATCCACTGTCCACTGATAGCCACGTTTGACGCCCTCCAGGCTCCACCGAGTACGGCTGACGCCGGCTATATCGATTGAATCGAGGGTGGTATAGGTAGCCATGAGGTTGCGCCACTCGGGGTAGGTCATTCCCGAACGTGAGAGGGTGGAAGACATCTCTATCGGGTAATAGAGAATCGCACGGAAGGGATCCTCCTGGTCCCACCGCACACCTTCGGTCTCGCTCGGCGAGAGTTCGATGTTACCCAGTCCTTCCAGACGTCGTGACTCAACGCCGCAGTAGATAAAGGGATAGTCGGTATTGTCGTTGGCACGGGTGAAGGTACCGGAGACGTTAGCGAAGTCGTTAGCGCGGTTATGCCATAGGACGGACGAGTTGACGCGTGCGTTGGTCTCATAGAACCACATACCACCGGCGGTGGTGTTAGCGGAGTTCTCGCAGATGGTAGTGGAGAAGATATGCGCGAGCGAATCGGCGACAGCTCCTGCGGGCGCCTCTATATAGATACCTCCTCCGACATCGGCGGTGTTCTTCTTGATGATCGTACCGCTGACCAGTGCTCTCGGTTTGAGATACAGTCCGCCTCCGTAGTTACCCGCCGTGTTGTTCTGGATGACGCAGTTGCGTATATGTGCATATCCTGTGACTACTGCGCCGGCACCTATACGGTCCTCGTCATCGGGCGAGTCGGCATATCCGTCTTCGATAAACAGTCCGTCCAGCACCGCCCTGTGGTTCTCTGCATCTTCGAGCGAAGAGAAGGGGGCTAACTGGTCTCCCGCGTCCATCTTCTTCTCGTTCAGACCGAAGAGATCATTGGTGAAGGTGACGACATGGTAGCACTGTCCTTCCGCACCGGTGTTGGACGTGATCTTACCCGATAGCACAGAGCGGTAACTGAGCGGGTCGCGCTCGTCTTTTACCGTGGCGCCGGGTGTAGTGGATGTCACTTTCTTTCCCGCAGCGTCCTCGTAGTGGTAGAACTGAGACGTATAGCCACCCTTCACCTGTACGCCGTGCGGGATAATGAAGGAATAGTCCAAGGGGTTATCCTCGATAGACGTAATATCATGCTTGGTGGAGCGCGTAGGCGTGTACCAGGCGGCGTAAAGCTCACTCAGGGTACAGTTGGTGTTATCGCCCTCCAGCCAAACCTCTACGGTCCAGTCCTTCTTCGGCAAACCGGCAACAGGAGTAGCATCTATCGTGCTATACCGGCTCTCGGTCATCAGCTTGTTCTTATACCGTCCTGCCGCATCCAGTACCTGTTGCAGTTTCTGGGCGCAGGCAGCATTCGCCGGCGAATCCGCAGATGCATCACCACCCGGCGAATCGAACATCACATAGAATATCGCTTGTCCCGGGTGCGTCGTTGTATCCGGACGGATTGCATAAGCAGCATTGAACTCGTACGCGCCCATATCAACTTGACAGTCCTGCACACGCTTGGCGAACGCCACGTCGTTATTCGGCAACTCGGCTGCTGCCACGCTCTTATAAACAAAAGAACTGTTTATATCGCTTTCTGTCTTGCCTTTGTATGTGAGCGCCTGCTTGAACTCGACGGCAAACTCCTCCGTACCATGGTTAACACAAACGGCTTGGTCAGCGATGTAGAAATCATCGCGCAGACGGAAGTCATTGAGCGAAGCGGCACGACCCTCGACATAGTTTCCTTCCTCGTCAAAGTCTGCCGCAAAAGGCGTGTTCGCAGCCGAGGGGGCTACTCCGTTGAGGAATGTATTGCCGATACCGTAGTTATTCGTATTCGACTCAGTCCAGTTGGTCACATTCTGTTTGGTGGCGTCATTTGGCTGTGTCTCTTCCGACTGGATATAGCAATGCAGGAAGGGGTTTACGTTTCCTACGGCTGTAGCACGGTCGCGGATAGCGACACCGTTATTACCGAAGATAATGGTATTCGCCACAAAGAGGTTCGGGTTGGAAGCCGTTGCCAAAGAGACAGCGCCGCCGCTTATCTTACTGTTTTCTTTCAGTGCAGCTGTGTTATAGGCTACCGTGTTGTTATAGAACCTGCCGACGCAGAAACCCAAACCACCCGACGATCCGTAACTATAGTTATTGGCAAACAGCGAGTTGAAACACGTTCCTTCGTACATGAACAGACCTCCCGCAAAAATCTGATTATCCATAGGAGCCGAAGCACTTCCTCGGGTAGAAGTATTATTGAGTACAAAGCAACCTTCAATAGTCGATGTAGCCCCATCGCAGAACATTCCCGCACCTTTGACGCGTTGGCAGGCAGACACGTTATTGATGACGATACAGTTCCGCAGATGTGCACCTTCATACATATTCACACCGGCACCACCGCCATGTGCCATGGCTTCGTCGTAAAGGAATCCGTGACGAATGGTAAAGCCATCCCAAGAAGCTTCATTATATTCTACATAGTGCGTGTCCTCCTGTTTGGCAAGTGTAGCAGCAGTACGCAGGTCTTTGGTCGGTCCCCAAACACGGTCGGTGTGCGGTAGGGCATCGTTATCAAATGCCTGTCCCATCACAACAGGATCGCCAATACCGCCACCGCCGTACGTCGGTACACATACATCCGGCATGGTCAATACTCGTTTACGGAGCGTCGTGCGATGATTTGCCTCCACTTTGGTATAGGTACTGGAAAGAGAACTGACAACTGCCTGTGACGCAATGATAGTGTCATTTATCACGGGCTCTTCTACATATTCATATGAGCCTTCAACATACAAGTGTACATTTGACATTGACACTTTCCGTTTATTAGCGTCATTGGAAGGGGTTGCATGTTTTGTACCCGGAGCAGACATCATGCGTATAGTTAAGTCACCGATTGTCGGTTGAACAAACGTGAACTCATACCGAAGCAGTTTATCGCTATTACAAAAAACGGGTTGCTCCGCTAACATGTCACCATTGGAAGCAATAATATAGAAGGTTATGCCCGTATTATTTTCTGTTGGATAACTTTCATAATACGCGCCAAGATCTATCACCAACTTGTACGAACCCGCCGGGACATTTTTCATCGTCTGCCATGCACTCATCGTGCTCATATATCCACTCAATGCCATACCACGAGGATCTGAATCAATCGTGTACCCCTCTGTATTGAGCACATCTCTAGATGAGTTAAAACCGAAACTACTATAATTGACGTTTCCACTTACATCTTGATAACACAACTCCCAGCTTTGGTTATTACCCATATCCGTCTTTTTCCAAGGAGAGCCAAAATATTGGTACACCACCTTTGTTCCGCTTGCCCATGTGTAACCACCGAACACTTCATCGGCACTCATGGTTATATTATTGGCAGTGCTACCATTCTTATCACATTTATGACGGTCAGAGAAAACATTGTTTCCCGCTTTTCCTTCCATATACATATCCGGATAACGTATATAATCAGACGAAACTTCAGTTGCACTTGCTATCCACCTAAAGGGATGAGTTATAGTAACCTCTTCAATCTGCGTAGTTTCTATATCACCTATCTCTTCTGATGTATAATCATCATCCCAATATTTGACGGCTTCGCTATTCAGATGGGTATTGTCTTGTTTGGGATTAACGTCCGAGAGTTGCAGAATGGTCTCATAGTCTGTCGCCTCAAAATCTGCCGCCGGCTTGGATTTAGGGATACTGACCACATCCGACATCAATGCCTGCCGTTCGTTCAGACCCGGCGCGGCATACTTGTTCGTCGGGAACCCGCCCATGACGGTAACGCTGTCACGCATCACATACCCCTTGTAGTCCGTATATTTGCCGGCTCCTACCCATACCTGCACCGTGTTTTCATGGGCCGTCTTATTGGCGGCAGAGGCCTTCTCTACCGCGTATTGCAGACCGCTCACATACCGCTCCCTACGGGCGTTATTTATCCAACCGTTGCTATTACATGCCGCAATGAATGCACCCGCATTGGCGTAGGCTGACGCATTATTCCAGTCCGTGCCGTCATGGTAGGGGTTGGCGCGCCAGAACGAACGCGAAGCGCCGCTGATTTCGCCGTACGGATAGCGGGTATCATATTCGTATCCTGGTGTAAAATCAGACGGAGTTTCCGCAGATAAAATCTCAGAATTAGAAATCTCTGTATCGGTCGGCTCTCCAATTGGAATTTCATCTCCATCATTGTCTCCTCCGATATATATTTTCTTCTCTACAGTATGGATTTGTCTCGTCAGACTCCTCTTACCGGTCGCCGTCTTTCCTGCGATCCACACTTTTCCCCAACCGCCGTTGTATTTCTCGTTGGTGGTGAGGATCGGGTTTCCTTCGCTGTCGAGCACGCGGTCACAAGTAAGCTCCGGGTCTATCTGGTCACCCGTAGCCAAAGCAGGACCGGAGATGTTGTCTAACAGATATACCGTATTACCGGCGATAGCGTTTGCCCAAGAGGAGCCATCGCGTTTACCGGCGCCATTCGGCGTGACATAGATAACCGAACCGCTGAGCGGGAGGTCGGTGTTCTCCACCGCGCCTATATCCGGATCGCCGCCGAAAGAGCGGACGTTATTATCGGTACGGTCGTAGTTGTCCACAGCCGTATAATACGAAGCATTGGCGGCATTGACGCAAGGGTTGGTGGTCAGCGGAGCATACGACACAATACCTCCGTAGAGCGGTTTGTCGCCGTTGGTGGAGTTACCTACGTTACGGCTCGGGTTCACGAATCCAGGATAGTTAGGATCCGTATTGTCCGTGCGGGTGAAGATAGCCTGGTTGTTCTTCTCCGAGGGCAGCGACGCATTCAGCGACGAGCCGAACGAGCTGCCGGCAGGCAGGAAATCAGCCGGCACGGAGTAACTGAAATCGGGATCGAAGAACCCTCTCGGGCAAACCTTGCCGACGGAGTCCACCTGCAGACGGAGGTCGGCATCGAACATATTGTATTCGCCGAAGACGTATCTCTGTCCGTCCGGGAAGACGGACATCACCTTAGCGGTAGTGCCCAGATTACCGCGGTTATCCAGCGGCCGGTCTCCGTTACAGAAGATGAGGGAGTTATTCACCCGTATGAAGCCATGGAATGAATGGTAGGAGTGCTCGGGGTGGGAACAGGTGATCGGGTCGTCGCTCTCCGTCTGTTTGCTATCCGCCTTGAAGGGGTATCCTACGTTGTTGACCACGTCGCAGTGTTCTACCTCTATATACGCGCGTCCGTTAGCGGTGATGATACCGTGGTCGTTGATGGTACCTCCCTCGCCCTGGTAGTCCGCCATGTTGTTGCGGATGACGCAGTTGACCATCTTCAGCTCCGCGTAACAAACCGTCCCGTCAGCATGCTTGTGCTCGCCGTTGACATAGACGGCTGCGCCTTTCGGCGAAGAGCAGTTGGTGATGACGCAGTTACGCAACTGGTTCCCGGTCATGTCGATACGTTTCTCCTGGTCTACGGTGACATTATTGACCAGCACGCCGCCACCCGCAGGAGCGGAGTGACTATAGAGGATATTATTGGTGTTGGCATCGGCGAGGGTGAAGCCGTCCACTATGGCATGCTCCACGTTGACCATGGCGATCACGTGGGCGGAGTTGTTCTCATACCCCCTTGTGCCGCCGATACCGGTGACGTTAGCCGTGATGGTTGTCACATAGTCGCGGGGATTGCGCTTGCTTGTATCCGTACCTTCCAAGCCCGTAGGATAGCCTCCATAGAGCCGCATGTGGCTCTCTACGCGCACCGCCGCTGTACGGATATTCTTATCCAGATAGTTGCCCGGACCTGCCGTGTTGATAGTTCCTTGTTTAACTAAAATCTGGACATAGTCATAACGGGTCGGTGTTCCTTTCGCCATACTGTCAACCAATGCAGGTATCATATAGTGGTGGTTTCCTCCGTCGTCATCCACCAGGTATTGGCGGAAGAACTGGATCGCCTCGCCGATATCGCGGATAGGGTGGTCCCAGGAATAGCCTTCTTTATCCTGATAGACAAATTTCCCTTCTGAGTCGAACACGCCCTTGCGGCCCGGATCGATGAAGATCGTCGGGATAGCGGCACCGCCGGCTCTGCCCTCCTGTCCCTGGGGCGCTATCAGGGCATAGGTGACCGGATCGGACCGGCGCACCAGAGCACCCAGAGTCGAAACAGGTCGGAAGGGGTTGGTTACTACACCATAGTCGGTATGGGCATGGAGAATCCATTGGGACACTCCCTGGATAGCGTCCGTCACCTGGACTCCCTTCTGGTCCAGCGCCGAATAGGAGGTCAGGTGCCAGATACGGGGTCCCGGGATGGCACTTAAGTTATTATCCGCCACCAGTTTTTTGAACACACCGGCACCGGGCAGAGAAGCGTCATCCCAGTTATCGGGGTTCACCGTAGGAGAGAAGAAACACGGGAAGTTGTTCGATGATCCCTTAAGGGGCAGGTTGTGTTTATCCAGCGAGAAGACCACTTCCTTCTGAACGCCTGTCCAGTCGGATATATCATGGTTCATAAACGCCGTATGATAGACGAATATCTGATGCTGGGCATCCGTCACCTGTCGCACGGAGGCGAACTGGATATCATTATTCGTTGCGCATTTGTTGCCCCAGAAGACGGAGTTGTATATCATACCGCAATCACGGATATATATACCTCCCGACCGTCCGTGGCGTCGGCCGTAATAGGTGACATCGGGACCGATACAGTTGTTCGCCGTGACGGTACAGTGGTTGATGACGCCTCCTTCGGCGAGATAGATACCTCCCGCCTCGGCTGCGGCTGTGTTGTTATTGATCACGCATGCGGTAGCGAAAGGCGAATAGAAACTGATACCTCTGTCCACAGGGTAGTCGCTCGGTATATGGCCGATCACCAGTCCTCCACCGCATCGCGCGGCGCAGTTGGTGATATGACTGTGTCCCACCGAGCCGTCATAGTCGATACATGCGCCTCCTCCGTATCCCTGTACGACACCTACACCCGGCGACTGGCATGTATGGATATAACAGAACTCCACCACGCCGCCTCCGTCCAGATAGACACCGCCGCCGCGCATCGTAGCGTTACATTTCTCCACTGTACAGTTGCGCAGCTCTGCATTGCCTACCATATAGACACCACCGCCGTACGCCGTATGCTCGCGGATGGTTGTACTGCGGGATGAAGCGTTACCGTTCCTAATCACACAGCCGTCCAGAGACGCCGGACTATCCAGAGGCTTGAAATGCGAAGCCACGCTGTCGTTAGTAGTCTCGTATTTGCCGTTTGTAGCGAACCATACCACGTGGTAGGAGCTGGCAGGGAAGGTGACGTTATACCGTCCGCGAATACTATCGTAGGCAAAGACGACCGGACTGGGCGAGTGGTTTCCGTCCAGGATAGTCTTGTACTTCAGATCCCACTGTGCGGCTATATCTTCATCGGAGGTAGTACCTCCGTCCATTCTCGCCCAGTTATCTTTCACCAGTTTGTCGTTCACCATCTGGCGGAGGGAAGGATGGCTCTCCGGTGAGGTAGGATTGAAGCCGCCATAGACATGGATACCTCCGTATATCTTAAACGCCGTATGGAGCATGGATCCGCCCGCCGCCTCGGTGGACTCGGTAGGCGAATAGGTACCGGCGGCAATATAGACCGAGCCGGATTGAAGGTTATTGGCATGCAGATAGTCGCGCAGGTCGTTGATAGCGTCCTGCACCCTGTTTTTAGCCGTAGCCCACGAGCGCCCGTCGTTGCTGAAATCGCCGTCCGCGCGCACGTACCGTATAGTATCCGTCTGCGCATACGCACTCGCGCACGCGCAAAGACTCATCACTAATAATGTCAGTCCTAAAAATATGTTTCTTCTATCACTCAACACGTTTCTTCTCCTTAATCAACCGTTTTGACAGCCGTCTTGGTATCCAGCGGCTGATTAAAATTAAACACACCCCGTATCCACGGCACGAACACATCGGAGGTGTCTGTTTTCTGTTTGAGCGTCAGCTCGTATCCCGCAGTCTCCTTTGTCCCATTCGTACCCATCTTCATCTGCAGCGGGAAATAATTGGGGTCTCCCTCTACGGTATAGGGGATCGTATAGAAATAGGCTCTGCCTTCCCACCATAGTCCCTCGTCCCCCGGCGAGACGATATCCGGTATGTCATATCCGGATGAGGGCAGCTCAGGGAGGGTATTCCGCAGCGGCATGAAACAGTACGCCCAGCCGTTGAAGAGGCGCCGCGCCTCCATGTAGGTCAGTCTGACCGCCTGGGAGGGGTCGGCATTGATACGCTTGTCCTCCGCCACGGACCATTTGATATCCACCTTGGACGCTATATGATATAGCATCAGATCCAGATTGACCACATAATTGACGCTGTTGTCGAACGCGCCGTAGTATTGTCCGCCCACCTCGTAGTTATACGGCGTGGTATAGATATTATGCAAGTTATCCTGTATCTCCTGTGAAGAGACATCTATTTTCAAATCCAATACATCGTCCAGGGTTACGATTGAACCCAACGACTTGCTGAAAGTCAGCGGTACCGGCGAAGCAATCGCATAGGTCCGCCCCTGTACATTATTGCCGACGAGCATGATATTCATCCGCTTCGTGACGCTATATATCGAGTCGCCCTCCGACATGAGTGGACCAGTATATCTCGTTGCTTTCCAGTCATTGTTCTGAAGTCTCCATTCCTCTTGATCCATAATCCTCCACTCGCCTTCCTGTTTCCAGAAGACAAAAAGATAGATATAGTTCGGCAGCGCAAATCGCTCCGTCTGCCCCGGATCTCCCATTACGCGCCGCGGGCTTTGGTGTCGCACCATTGTCTCTGCGGGCAGATAGATAGTGAACGGTATCTCCCTCTTCACCGGCTCCTCACGCTCGCATGCAATGCACACGAGCATCAATACGAATAAAATAATATGATAAATCTTCTTTGTCCTCATCAAACCCTTAAACATCAATCTCATGTTCGCCACCTGCCTTCCAGTCGAGCGTCACGCTTGCGCCGACGTGCGAATTAGCCAACGGCACAACCGATCCGTCCTCATGCAGCTCCACTTTGATAATCTCCAGTCTTCCCGCCAGCAGCGGATAATCGACGCTCAGCACAGTCTCCGTAACCGTATTATCCGGTTTCCGCACATATACCTTCAGCTGCCAGTATCCCGCCTCCTTTTTCGCTTCCGGCAGGAGAGCCGGTGCGGGAGCTGCAGCAGCGGAACGGGAGGGCAGTGACACCATCGCGTAGCACAGATCGGTCAGCCTCTCCGCGCGGATAAGAGAAGGGTGGTCATAGGTAAAAGAGCTATCGCGGACATCAAATCCCGTAGCGGTACCGCTGAGCACCACCTTCATATCCAGCGGGTCGATCTTTGCCGAATCCACCACCAGCGCCACCGCGCTGCTTACCATATACAGGTGGACATAATAGGACTCATCCCCCTCTTGCGCCATCTGCATAGGCAGGCGCGCGGAATAGACCGCGGTGGGGTGCGAATCCAATGTATCCCCGCTAATCTGCGCAATGCGCATCGTAGCCGCATGGTCCTCGCCCGATACGGCTATATTATGGTTGTTGAGTATATTCACCAGCGCCAGATGCATATAATCCTCGCGGGGGATATAGAGCGTATAGGATTTCTGTTTGGCGTTGATAATCTCGTTCTTATGATAGCGTAGCCGGTCCAGCTCATCGGTGGAAAAGAAGCTCATATCCAGGTCGTGCGCCTCCCCGGAGAAAATAGGAGCCATCCATTGCCGCAAGGTGTCGGCAATGGGGCGCTCTTTGATGGTAGTCAGTTTCTCGTCTATCGTCATCTGGATGTCCGTGACAAGGCGCATCTCATAGTTGAGATAATAATCCTTGCCGCACACGCTCAGATCATCGTAGATCAAGTTGCAACCCGCGAAGAGCAAACCGAATAATATGAGTACCGGACGTTTCATAATCAGGCATCACCCCTCCCGGGCCGCGCAAAGCGCCCCGGAAGGAATAATGCAGAAGTTTCATTAGTCGATGTCCATTGTATAGGTATGACCGCTCAACCAAGTCATGTTAACCGAGAAACCGAGCTCCAGTTTCGGAGTACGGAGGTCAGGAATGGTGTTGTAAGCGTTCTTCAAGCTCTTCAGATTCAGCTGAACCGTAGTCGTATAGTCCTGCTTGAATACCTTGTAGCCCGTTTGGTTAGCATCTGCCGAAGCCAAGTTAGCAACTATATAGAATTTGCCGCCTTTTGGAATCAAGCAACCGTCTACACCGATGAAGTCCTCATTGGAAGTATTGGTGAACTCAACGCAGATACGTACATCTTTGTCCGTAGCAGGACCCGCTGCCGTCTCGAGAACGAGAGTAGAGTTCATATCGGAATACGAAGTGGTTGCAGCCATGCCCGACTCGGTCATTACATTATCATAGATAGTGTAATTATTAGCACCTACCGGCGTGAAATCGAAACCTACGTTCTTCTGGCTACCTACGAATATACCGGTGATAGGATAAGAAGCGTTATTGATTAATTTTCCAGTAGTAGTATAAGGAGGATTAGTAGGAGTGTTGTCCTCCAGCGTACCGGCAGCCAACTTAACCTGTACATCCAGACGAGCTACTGCATATTGGATAGTATCCGCAATAGCTACGGCACGCGTATTGGTGTTCACAGCACGTGAATCGGTGTGAGCTGCAAGAATAGTGCCCCATTCATTCGTGTCGTTGTACATATCCTTCTTCGAACTGTTCGAAGTCTTGATCTGGCTGTTAGCAAAATACCACAATGCAGACGGATAGGTGAACATATGCGGCAGTGCATGGTTAGCAGCGGTGTACTCAGCCTCTGAGCAGAAACGGAAAGCCGTTGCATCCCATTTGATATGAACTGCCTCTTCCGGCAGCAGGATGTTGGTCGGATATTCCTTGAGAGCATCGTTCAGAGCAACAGCATAGTCGCCTTCCGCATCCGGACCGGTGATAGTAGCTTGAGCTGCGATAGCGTCCTTCAGGTTCGTTGCCAGCGTAGTGGTCAGCGGAACGAGAGAGTTATAGAAGTCGTGCATCAGACGCTGAACACCGTTCGAAGAAAGGGTGTGCAGTTTGCTGTACTCTACAAACATAGCTGCCATAGCAGGATCGTAGGTAGTAGGATCAGCTACATCATACTCTTTCCATGCGTGCGTACCGTCGGTAGCATTAGCCAGCGAGTTAACATAAGCAAGCAGAGCGACTGCCTTCGCGTCACCGTGAGCGGTTGCCAGGTTAGCGATGATCGGCTCCAGATCAAAGTGGTAGTCTGCCGGTTGCTTGTTGTTGGCCGTATCGGCAGCAGCCAGAGAACCAGCCTCGAATTTGGTGCCTGATTTTGCAGACTTGGCGTAGAACAAGAACGAAGCGGTGGTCAGAGGAATAGATACATTGGAGTAAACCTTTGCATTGCTTACAGTACCTAATGCAGAAGCTTCATTGATGTCACCCAGATGGATGTTGTTGCCCAGACGATTGTCACCTGCCTCAATATCAGTCTGTTTAACAAACGGAACCAGGAAAATGCTGGTCATACCTTGGAATTGCGAACGGCCATTTTTTTGTACGGTAGTACCCGGCATGCGGTTCGGACCGGACTTGATTTGATTCGGAAGCTCGATAGAGAACTCGGTCTTTACCTCCTCCATCTTTTGGGATTCCGGTGCATTTTGGTCGCCCTTACAGCCTGTAAAAGCGATGGCGCTTGTCAGCATCGCTGCACAAGCCAAAAATGTCATCTTTTTCATACTTTTTAACATTTAGTTAATTTGGTTAATAATTAAGTTAATTTAATAGTGTTTGTTTTCTGTTTTTAATTCTGTTTCGTATTTTATATATTTTTGTGGTTGTTATTTCAATTTACAATTTACAATTCGCAATTTACAAAGCGTCCTGGTGGCTTTTGTACAAACTTAGGAGTCCGTACGGATCTTAAAACGTTGTACCACACTTCGTAAGCCCTTTGTACATTGTACATTGTGAATTGTACATTATAGTTACTTTCTCTCGATGTTAACCGTGATGCGTCCGAGGTTACGCATGATATGCTTCAACTCGTCGCGCATATAGCGATAGGTAGCCCCGCCGTGGAGGGCTTTGATCTTTTTCTCGCGGAGGTCCAGATCCGGCTCCTCATCCATGATAGCAAACACTTCGTCTCTTCCCTCGAATTCCACTTTCTCCAGCATCTCCCGTAGGTCCTCCCAACTCTCACCGCCGTTAGTGATATCGAAGAGGCTGTCCGCCAACTGCGGATAAGCAGCCTGCATCTGTTCCTTTATAGTCTTTGCACGCGCGGCAGCCAGGCGGATGTTATACGCGAGCCGTCCGTCGAAGGAAGCAAAGCCCGTCACCTCGATGCGCGATATGCGGAGCGTAGTATCCGCCAGCACTTCTCCCAAGGCATCCAGAATGTCCGCCATCAGTTCGTCGTTCTCCAGGAACGAGCGGTCCATCTTGGACACATCGACATCGAAATACAAGTATCCGTTGCGCGGGCCGAGGCTCAGCACCTTATGCGCTACGACTTCCTCCACCGGCTCTTCCGTGGCAGGTTCCTCTGCCGGCATCTCTTCCACCGGCTCGGTCTTGGCAATCGCCTTGTCCTCCTCCGGAGCAACCGGAATAACCGGAACAACAGGTCCTGCCGGCTCGGTCTTGGCAATCGCCTTGTCCTCCTCCGGCTGTTCCTCGCGCTTCGGCGCATGATCCCTGGCAGCAGGCTCTTCTGCTACAGCGACCGCCTGTTCCGGCTCTTCCGAGGCGAGGGTGTCAGATGGTGCAAAACGGTCCTCTTGGGCAATCGTGTCCGTTTCGGATGCTGCCGTAGTTGCCACCGCAGTAGCTGCTGCAGCTGCCGCTGCCGCCTCTGCGGCGGTCTCCAGTTTCTCGCAGTCGCAACGGCGAGCAAGCGACTCTTCGTCGCCTCCGAGCGGGAAGACCAGATTGACGCCTATCTTCGGCAGCACCAGCCATCGTCCGCCTTGAGCCTGCATATCGCCGCAATGCTTACATTCGTATTGCCGATACCATGCGTAGCCGGCATCCACACCGCCTTCCAGTTCAATGCTGAAATACGGTTTGATCGGGAAATGCCATCCGCCGCTGGCACCCGCCATAGCGGCATGTCCCTCGTAACGCCCGTCCTTAACCTCCTTGTACATCCAGCTCACGGGGTAGGCATCGCCAGCCACGTTGAACATTGCATAGGCGGCGTTGATAGAAACAAAGCCGCGGTTGAACACATTGCAGAACCAATATCGGGGAGCGACGCTGACCATGAGGTGGCGCCATTTAGGGAACTTGGTATCATCCAGCGGGAAGGGATTGAATCCCACGCCGAACTCCATACTCCATTTCGGAGCCATCTTCACCTCCAACTGCAGGTTCGGCGTAGCGGCAGCGTCATAGAGCAAGTTGTTCTTGATCGCCACAACTTCATCCTTCGCCTCCCGTTTCACCTTTGTCGAGTCGTCCGCGCTCGCCATTGCGCACAGCGCGCGCGTAGGGATGAGCCACATTCCTAAAGTGAGCAAGCCGAACAATATGTAGCGAAAATGAATCATTATATTTATCTTTTTTTGCACCTTACATGTTGTAAATACCTACGCGGTATTATAAGCGGGTGCAAAATTATTAAAAATTTTACACTCGTGCAATAGTATAGAGCAATTATTGCTTTATTGTTAAGAAAAGAGCACTATTTTTTTACGAATTATCAATTCCAGGGTTCCATTCAGATGGTGAAATTCCCGTTTCCCTGACGAAAGTACGGGAGAAGACCACCGGTGAAGAGAACCCCGATCGCTCCGCGATGTCCTGGATTTTCAGACCCGGATTTTCGCGCATCAGGCGCTTTGCTTCTTCTACCCGGTATTTCGCTACGAACTGGTAGAAATTGCATCCGTATTCAGCCATAATGAACTGGGAGAGATAGGTCCTGTTCGTCGGCAATACCTGCATGAGGTCAATTAAACGGAAGTCTTTCTTGAGATAAGGTTTCTCCTTCTCCATCCATTCATCCAGACGTGCACGATTGGAAGAACTGTCCGGAGCCGGCAGTTGCGCCTCGGCATCAGACATAGAGGCAGCGATGGAGGCTTTGGACTGCTCAGCCTGTTCCTCTTCTTTTATCTTCTCCCATGGGTCCGGACGGAAGAAGATTTTCTCCGTGCTATAGAAAAGCAGGAAGAAGAGCAGCCACATCTGGGTGAAAGCATATGTAGGAACAGTGGAGAAGCACATATAGGCAAACGAGCACCCGACGATAAAGACCATGGTCAGATAGCGCACCACCCACTGGAAATCTATATCATCCATAGAGGAGAAGTTCGCCTCGCACCACTCGCGATAGACATGCACATGGCGGAAGAGCATAAACAGGATATAGAGCGGATAGATTGCCAAGAGCCATCTGAGGTCTATATCCAGCCACCAGTCCAACGCTCCGACGAGAACGACAGGGGTGAGCTGCGCGAAGGCTTTTTTCCAGGAGAACCATCCTGGGCGGAGCAGCTCCGCGGGATAGACCATGAGTATCCATGCGAGTATATCTCCCAGAACAAACTCCCATCCCTGTATGGAGAAAATACCGTCCGCTATCTCCGGCGCATCGCTCCTGTATCTTGCTATAAGTCCGCCAACCGTGATCAGCGTCCATGCCAGCATGATCCCCGCCATAATCTTACGCATGCGTTTGCCATCATTATGGCGCCAAAAGAGCCACGCGTTACCGCCGCAGAAGGTAGCGATCATCGTATTGAGAGTAGGCATAACGATGGAATGGTATATCCCCACCGGAATAAGCGGCGTGAGCATATTGCTGACAATCACCACCACCGACAAGACAAGTCCGAAGATTATTTCGTCCTTATAGTCGTAATAAAATTCGCGAAGAGGGCTTTTGCCCCCCCCCCATCCGGTAATTCGCTGGTTTTCTTGTGTTTACGGTCATTGCTTGATGCTTTCATTTGCATTGTTGTTTTTCGAGTGCAAAATTACACATTTTTTGTGATATATGCAATAGCAGAGTGTATTTTTTCAACAAAAAAAAGACCCACGGGAGCGTGAGTCTTTTTACCAAAAAGTATGTTATTTCTCTCATTCGACCTTTCTGCCATCAAGGGTATAAAGACCTTCGGCAGAGCGGACAAAGAGGGTAGTGCCAAGCATAATGAGGCGATTTACCATTTGGTCATTTACCATTTGGTCATTTACTATCGGGTCATTGATCCCTTCGGGCCATTTGCGGGTGTATTTATAGATAGGCGGGTTGCCGTCATCGGCGTCGGAGGTGGTATAGAAGGTATTGTTGTCGAGCCAGCATATCGCTTCTCCCTGCCATTCGTAGGAATAGCATTTGAGCGGCTGCGGCTGACGCTTCAGCGCCTCTGCGACCGTCTCGCCTTCCAGACGCTCCCAATAGAGGATCCACGAATAGGTAGCGACGATATTATTATGGTTCTTGATCAGGATATGCCTGCCGTCAGGGGATATATCCGCTCCGGTGACGAGATGGAAGCCTTTGTAGGGCTGGTTTTTCTCGCTATAGCCGAGGTCGGAACGTATGCCGAGATCGCAGATATAGGTCAGGGTCTGGGTCTCATCTCCGTAGTCGAGGCGGAAAGGCATAGAGAAAACCTGGCAGACATTATAATAGACCTTGGTGATGATAAAGATCGTTTGGGTGAGGTTATCATACATCAGCGCTTCGCAGTTATGCTTCTTGCCGTCGGGATAGACGAACTTGATATTGCCCGGCGTGAGGGTTATCTCCGGCGTGTTGACGGGATCGATAGCCGGTTCCTCGAAATAGATGACGGAATAGTTGCCGTCCGTCTCGTCGTTGTCGCCGAAAGCGCCTATGAAGAGGTAGTTCTTACCTTCGTACACGCCTCCGGAGAGGTCCTCCCAATCCCAGCGGATGGATTTAGGGAATTTCACTTTGCAGGCGCGCTCCGCTCCTTTCTCATCGGTAGCGATGATATAATTGGAGCGCTCGTCGCTTTGCATCCATATATATCCCGGCGTGACGCGCGAGCAGGCGATGCCGGAGACCTCGATGATGTTTTTGGCGATATCCAGCGTGCCGCATTGTCTGCGGGTCCAGTCGGTGTTCCAAGCCAGAGTGTCGCCGTTATAGACGAGTTGGGGAGCCGAGGAAAGGGACCAAGTACCAAGTACCAAGGTACAAAGGACGAATAGAAATTTTTTCATTTTCTTATTTTCTCATTATTTCATTTTCTCATTTGGAGAGGGCGTACATGGCGAAGGCGGCGCAGCAGATACCGGCAATCTGGAGGGGGTTAGGGATCACCGAGAGGATGATAAGGGAGAGGAGCACCGTGACCATCGGGGATAGTCCTTCCATCGGGGAGACGATAACGGCTTTGCCATAGCGATAGGCATAGACGAGCGTCAGGGCACCGATGGAGTTGAGGATCTGGATGCCGAAGCAGCCGAGGCTGGTGGATGCCGAGGTCTGCGAGGCAAAGAAAGCCGCTGCATCGCCGTTCATATAATATGCCACGGGGATGAGGACCAGCGCCGTGAGCGCCATCCAGACGAAGATAGACTCGGCGTCCATGGAGTTGTTAGCAAACTTCATGAAAAAGCCCTGGATACCCCATGCAAAGAGAACAAGCACGGCGAGCACTATCCACAGCCATCCGGATACGGGGCTGCCTTCCTGACCCGTCTCCAGCGAGAGGAGCAGGATAGCGATGAGCGCCACGACGATACCGGCTATCTGCCACCGCGAGGCTTTCTCCTTGAGGAAGACAGCAGCGAGGGTGATCACGATGACCGGCGACATGGAGATAAACGGATAGATGATATAGGAGGGTCCGAGGGTGAGCGCCTTGAAGAGCACCAGCTGGCCTCCCGCTCCGAGCAGACCTACCGTGCAGCCCAGCAGCGCCGATTTGGCGTCGTGCATGAACTTGCCTTTGTTGATAACGAGCGCAACGATAGCGCAAGGGATCATCGACAGCGCCCAGAGGATATACACTACGGTATCAGGAATACCATTCTGGATCTGATAGCCGGAGAACGCTCCCCATACACCCCATGTGACTACGGTGATGAGGATAAAAAGAAGCCAAAGTTTGTCTTTCATAAAGCTATTTACGATTTAATCATTTACCATTTTGTCATTTATTTGACTATTTGGTCATTTTATTTTTTCAAAGTACGGTAATCTCTCCAGCGGTACATCTATGCGATAGGTTTTGCCGCCGCG
This sequence comes from uncultured Bacteroidales bacterium, assembly GCA_937910305.1. Taxonomy (GTDB): domain Bacteria; phylum Bacteroidota; class Bacteroidia; order Bacteroidales; family Paludibacteraceae; genus Colicola. The sequence goes on from CALEPS010000115.1 coordinate 21,096, forward strand.
GTAGCGTTTGCCTTGGTCGTCACGCCACGTGCCTTTGGGCAGACGCACTTCGCGTTCGAGGCGGGTGTCCACCACGGGCGCGACGAGGTATTTGTCGCCGAGCATGAACTGGTCCTTGCAGGCTTCGAATCCCTGGTGTGGGAACTGGTACTCCATGAGGCGTACGATAGGTTCGCCTGTTTGGGAGGCTTGGCGGGCATAGCGCATGATATAGGGTCCGAAAGCGGCATGGAGTTTCGCCATACGCCGGACGACGGCGAGGTTCTCCGGCGAGAGAATGCGCCAGGGCGCCACCGAGAACTGCATCATCGGCATGAGTGCGTGTACTTGCGCCGAACGCACTATGAGGGACTGGTCAAACGCATCTTCGCCGATATAGAGGAACGCTGCCCATTGTCCGCCACCCACCATATCGGGGCAGGTATAGGCGTAGCCCAAGAGTCCTGCGACGCACATCTGCGGGATGAGCTGGCGGACCGCATCCCAGCTGTAGTCCTTGTCGCCCAGACGCTGCACGAGGGGTTGCCCTCCCATCTTCCAGCACGCGCGGTACTCATTGAAGGGGAAGGAGAGACCTATCTTCGCCCACGAGGTAGTATGATCTACGTTCGTGGCCGAGGGGTCATAGGCTTTGAGAGGCGCGGAGGCATAGCAGTTGTTATCGCCGGCATCGAACTTAAAGCCGTCGATGCCGTAGCGCTCCTGCGCCTTACGGAGAACGGAGACGAAATAGTCCGCCGCCTCGGGGTTGGTGAGGTCATAGCAAGCGGAATAGCCGTTCCACCAGTTGAGGACCGCCGTACCGCCGTTGGCGTTGCGGAGCAGATAGCCTTTGGATTCCAGATCGCGGAACTCGGGCGAGTCGGAGCTGACGAAGGGGCATATCCATACCATGACCTTGAAGCCGAGGGCATGGAGCTCGTCCATCATCCCTTTGGGATCGGGGAAACGCTCCGCCTTGAAATCGAAGTTGCCGTAGTAGCGCTGCCAGTTGTCATCTATCATGAGTACGCCGGCAGGGAAGCCGTTGTCGATGATGGCGTGGGCGTAGCGCAGTATGTCCTCCTGATTCTGGTTGTACATCAGTTCGATCCAGGTGTTGTACTGGGGCATGGTGAAGAAGAGGGTGTCGGGCAGCTGTCCATTAGCCGGGAAATACTTCGCCTGCGCCGCCATGTAGGCCTCACGTAGGGTCGTACCGGCTTTGACGCGCTCCATAGGCACGGAGGTCTCTATTCCGCCATCCTTGGCGGAAAACACAAACGCGCCGTCCGACCACATATATTCGCCCTCGGAAGAGAGGAAGAGAGGCACGAGCTGGTTATTGGCATCTTGGGTATTGAGGTCAAATGCAGGGAGGTCGGTATAAGGCTGCTCGTGGCCGAGGCCTACAGAGGCACCCCACCAGGATTGTGCGGAAGAAGGAGTCAGGAATAAGGAATAAAGACTCAGGACAAAAATGCCTACTATACTCTTTTTCATAACTATGCTTTTTTCTTTGAGCAGCAAAGGCTGCGGTCTTTTATCTTTTAGCGAAGCGGTCTATTCTACATTGACGGTAGTCAAGTAGTTGTAACCCGTTTCTTCTTCCCAGACGTTCTCGTTAGCCAGGCGGATGGAGAAGCGGGGGTCATCATGGATGGAAGGATAGGGGTCGGGCAGGTTGAGATAGAGTTTGTACTGTCCGGGAGCCATATCATTGAGGGTGCAAGCGAGAGTAAACTTATGATCCTCGCCCGGCAGCCAGAAACGCGGATCGGCTGCCGTTTGCGGATAGACGTATTTCTTGCCGGAGGCAGCGTCCACAAAGACGAGTTCCACATCGCGTTTGTTGTTCGGAGCGGCGAAACCTACATTGCGGAGGACGAAATAAGCTTTGAAATCTTCTCCTACTTTCGGGGCCGGGGTAAGGATGGCTTTATCCAAGACAAAGCGATAGCCGAGTCGGCGGAGCATGATATCCATGGTGCCGTCTCCGCGCCACATACCGGTTACCGACTCGCGATAATCCTTATTGATATAGGTCCAGTGGTAACGCTCCATTTGTTTGATAGCATTCTCACCTTCCGAGAATTTTGTTTTCTCGCAAGTTTCTCCACCCATAAATGTATATTTGGTATCGGCAGCCCAGAAATCGCGCTCTTCTTGTTTCGCATAGGTTCCTACGTCATTAGTGGAGGAAACGAAGCAGTCGTTATGTCCGGCTATACGGGCTTTAATCGTGTTTTGGTATGCTTCTTTTTCCGACAGCGGCGTCATAGCGCTGTCGCCATGCATCTTAAGCCAACGCATCTTATAAGACGGGATACGAAGTGCTACTTGGCGCGTCTCAGGGACGGCACTCAGCATATGATCCAATACTTCCCAACGCATTTCAAAATCTGCGTCTTTTGTCGGGTTCATTTTGTAGCCGTTGTCCACGTAGTACCATTCTCCCCACGAACCAAGCCATCCGCATTGCGCACAAAGGATCACATCGGCATTTTTTTGGAGATAAGGACCTACCTGGTCGATGTGTTTGTGAATCCATTCGGGGGTAGCGTTCCAAGGTTTATCTTTGGCGTCCATGCTACTTTTATAAGAGAAGCGCACCACGGCTTTAGCACCGCCTTTGCGCAGGGCATTCATGTTGGAATCCAAGCGATCGAGAAACGCTTGGGGAATATCGGATTCCATATAATCCGTCAGATAGTAAGAGTTAAGGTAGAGGGTCATTTTGTTTTCACCGTTGCGGTTATTATTAACCACATCCGCTCTAAGGTGCGAGTTAAGATTAGCCGAGGTATAGTACCCTTGTGCAAACAGACCGCGCTCCGGGTTCGGGAAGATTTCGTCCGACTCGGTAAACGTAATGGTGTTTCCTTGGGGTTCAGGTGAATTGGTGTTGCAGGCAGTCATTACCATGCAGAAAGCAAAGGCAATAATTGAGAATTGAGAATTGAGAATTGAGAATATTTTTTTCATAGCGATGGAGCTATTTAATAAAAAACGGTACCGGTGTGGGGCGGTGTGCCACCACACCGGCACCTTCAATCAACATTGATTAAGCTTAATTGTGTTGTGGGGTTAAAATTGACTAAGTTCCGGAAACTTATTATTTGTCAATCTTAACTTGCAGTTTTGCAGCATGACCTGCAGCATTTTCGTCGGTAGATTCAGCACAAGGCAGGAAGCCAACCGAGCTCCAGTTTTGCTGGATGTCGAAGCCGATGCCGAACTCGTCAGCCCAGCCTTTGCTATTGCCAGCAGGGATCAACTCACGGAGGAGTTGGATCTCAATGTACTTGTCGTCAATGATCTGGCTGTTACCGATAGGCATTTCATCTTCACCGATGAGAGCACCCCATTTGAGGCCATCACCATCCGTATAATAACCTTCTTCTTGCCAGTGCTCGGTCCAAGCCCAACCAGAGCCACCTACTTCACCCCACCATTTGAATACAGCAGGATTGTAGTTGTGCGGTTCTCCCTCTGCAAAGACAGCAGTCTCCAAGAGGATGTCTGCGTTAGGATCCAGGAACTGATCTCCATAACCGCCGGTCTCGTCGCTGTTATCCACATTCATATAAACGTGGAAAGCAGGCCATCCACGGTCAGTAATCTGCTCGGGATCGTACTCAACGAGGATGTTGATGTACACTTGGTCTGCATAGACCTTAGCGCTTTTCAGAGCGTCCATTGCAGCGCCAGCAGGGCAAGTGCAAGAAGCAACAAATTCTGCCGGCAGGGTTGCCCACTCAGCGATGGACTTGTCGCTTACGCTAACCTTGGATACGAATTCGGGGTCTTCGCCTCCGTCACCACCGTCACCACCGTTACCTCCGTTACCACCTTGGTTGTCCGGAGCGTTTTGAGGTTTACAAGCAAAGAATGCTACAGTTGCAAAGCACATCAATGCAATTTTCCAATTTGCTTTCATAATTTTTGTGTTTTTTAGGGGTTAATAAAATAATGTTGATTGTTTTTTTCTATTAGTCGAAAGACCGTTCGTTTCACTCACTAAAAGTCGAAAGTCGAAAGCCGGTTAATATCCCGGGTTTTGAGGGATTCCGCTGACGGTCCACTCGTTATTAGGGATAGGATAGATAATGTGCGGTTCGTTAACCGGATCCACGATTTTGTACGGTTGCGCGCCGGCGTAGCGTCGATCCATCGGCAGTTTGTTTCGGCACATATCGAAGAGGCGATGTCCTTCCCACGCCAACTCCATGCGGCGCTCATCCATTACGATATTGGTGACGGATGAATAGCCCTGGAGATCTCCGGTCGTATAAGTAGGAATACCGGCGCGTGTACGGATGACGTTGACATCATCCAGCGCTTTTGCATCCTGTCCGGAACGTGCATATGCCTCGGCACGGTTGAGGATGACCTCCGCCCAACGGCACATTACCGGCGAGGAAAGCATCGGGTTGCCGTCCTGATAACTGAACTTATTGATAAAAATCATCGGGATTGTATAACCGGTACGGAGGGTTACATCGTCGTTGATACGCACCAGACAATCCTCGCCCATATAGTTAGCGTGGTATTCGAAGTACGGGCCGGAAGCGTCTTTCTCGCCCTCACCGTTAACCATACGTTTCTCGATAGCATAGGTAGCATTATCGGCACCCTTGAAGGAGTAGTTGCCTGCTCCGTCGTCAATGAGGTTGGTCCTGTACTTGATATGCGGAGTTTCCGGATCACCTTCCGCAGCAGGAATAGTGACATACACTTTCTTACCCGGGTTGCCCGAGAACTGGGGTATGATAAAACTATTGTAACGCAGATCTTCCGGATGACGCTCATAGAGGTACATAATCGGGTCAGAAGGATAGACCTCTCCCCAGCCGATACCGTCTTTGAGATACATCGAACCGGTAGAGGACTGGCCGCGGTCATCAGAGGTCTCATGCGCGATGCAGAAGAGAGTTTCTTTGGAAGTCTTGGCATTCGCGAAATAGGCAGCGTAGTTTACGCCTTGCTCCAGTTTGGAGTCCGGTGCAGCTCCGTTGAGTGCCTCTTCTACAGTAGCAATACAATCGTCGTATTTCTCCATATAGAGGTAAACGCGGCTGAGTACACCGAGCGCAGCTTCCTTAGACGGATAACCGGCGTTGCCGCGGGATTTACCCATTAGGTCCGCTGCCTTCCGGAGGTCGAGCACTATCTGGTCATACACTTCGCCGACCGGATTACGAACGGTTACTTCCGAAGAAGTAGAAGTTCTCAACGGCACACCGAGGTTATCGCGGCCATAACTATAAGGCAGCGCATAGAGCGTAACCAGATGCAAGTGCAGCAGACCACGCATGAAGTATGCCTCGCCTAATAACTGTTTGCTATCCTCCTTGGTCTCGTCCAAGGTCTCAATAACGGTATTAGTCATGTAGATACCTTTGTATGCCACCATCCAGAGGGTACCAACGTTCTTGAGGCCATCATTCATCGAATAGGCGGTAGCCTCATAGAGCGGGTCGGTGGTGTGCGCGGAGAGGCAGATGTTGTCAGCCGGGAACTCCGAGAGTTGGAAGTAATGGCGCACATAGCAGTTACCCGAAGCATATCCGAGGAAGTCCACTTCGTCCTTCAGGATGGCATACACACCATCCATGATATACTCCGCTCCTTGAGGGTCTTGGAGCAGCAGGTCACTATTCAACTCATCCGAGGGGAAGGTGTCGAGGTTGCAACTGCTGAAACCGAGCATCATTCCGAGTGCTACGGCTAAATATAAAGTTTTCGTTTTCATAATTCAATCCTTTTTCGTTATTACGTTATTACGTTATTACGAGATTAGAACGAAATCTCCACACCACCTTGGAAAGTACGACCTACAGGATAGTTCTCGGAGTAGAAACCGGCGAGGCTGTAGGTGGTTTTCTCCAACGTGATTTCCGGGTCCATACCCGAGAACTTGGTAGCCGTAAAGAGGTTGTCCGCGCTGAAATAGATACGGCACTTGGTCATGTGCGCTTTCTTGATCAGCGAAATCGGGAAATCGTATCCTACGGTCAGGTTCTTGAGACGGAAGTAGGAACCATCCTCCAGATAACGTGAAGACACTTGGTTCGCACTCTTATTACCATTCAACTGAGCTTTCGGGTGGGTAGCGATGTCACCGGGGTTCTGCCAACGGCTCCAGCCGAGTTTGGAGTTCTCTACAGAGAGCTGGTTGTAGCCCAAGTATGCACCATCGGCATCAGATGACTGACGGGTGTAGTTATAAATCTTATTACCATACTGGAAGTTGGAGTTCATACGGATGAAGATACCGTTCCAACTGAGTTGGGTATTAAGACCACCGGAGAAGAGCGGTGTAGCTTTACCTACGGCGTGCGCCTGGGTGCCGTTATAATCATTGGTAGTAGTCTTGTTTCCTGCACCGTCGAGTACATAATCGCCGTTTGCATCCACCACGTACCAGAGCGGGTCACCGTTAGCCGGATCAACTCCTGCCCATTCCTTCATATACCAGGTATAGATATCCTGTCCTTCTTTAATCTGCTGGTTAACCGAAGAAGCTTGTTGCTGGATTGGCGTATGGTTCGGCAATTCTACTACTCGGTTCTGGTTGAAACCGATATTGAAGCCTACGTCCCAGCGCCATTTACCGATATTGATGATGTTCGCGTCGATGCGATACTCAATACCGCGGTTGCGAACTTTACCCACGTTCTGCATTACCTCATAGAAACCGGATGACGGAGCCAGCGGCACATTCAGCAGCAGACCCGTGTTGTCGGTCTGGTAGAGGTCGATAGACATATCCACGCGTTTGATAAAGGTCAGGTCTATACCAACGGCTGCCATGTTAGCGGTCTCCCAGTGGAGATACGGGTTAGCACGGCGGCTCGGGCTTCCTGCCACATGGTTCTGATAGAGGGCATTGAGCGCATAGGTGGAGAGGTATTTATACGCCGGGATATTGTTGTTACCCACGATACCATAGGAAGCACGGAGTTTCATGAAGGAAACGATGTCCTGACCTTTCATGAAGTCCTCGTTGGAAATAAGCCAGCTTGCAGCCACAGAGGGGAAGTGACCTACACGATGTTGTGGAGCAAAAACCGAGCTTGCCTCTGCGCGGTAGGTGGCGGTAATGAAATAGCGCTTGTTCCAGTCGTAAGAAGCCTGGATGAAAGCAGCCCAGCTCTTACCCGGCATGATATAACCGCTGTTGGCAAGAGGCGAAGAAGAGTTAAGGGCGTCCACACCGCTCGGCATGCCTATACCGGAAGCGGAGGTGTATTCGGTCTGCCAGAAACCATACTCAAATCCCGCCATAGCGTTGAAGGAGTGCTTGTCCCATTGGTAACCACCCTTCAGTATATTGGTAGTACCGAAAGATTTGCTCATACCAACGTCCTTGCCTACGTAGCCGTTCGGATAAGAAGTGTCGTAGGTACGGGGGTCGATAAAGGTAGAACTCAACCAGTGACCGGCACCGAAGGTGTTGGTAGTCGTGAAATGGAGCCAATCCGTGAAATGGAGGTTCAGCTGGAGTACACCTGAGAAATCGAAGTTATCCGATTTGGTGTAGTTGTATTTGGTACCATGGAGTGAGTTCCAGGTCTCCTGGCTCCACCATTTAGCACCGTTATCCGGACGTGCACCATGATCGATACGTACATATTGGTTGGTCAGGTTACCATTCTCATCATAGGCATATGGGTTGTCCCACGGCATCTTATAGAAAGCATCGCCCAGCATCGTCCAACTCGACGGATAATCCACTGTCGATTTGGAGAAGTCCAGCTTCACGTTCATATCCAGCCATTTAGCGATGTCGGCTTTGAGCGAAGCGTGACCCGCTACTTTCTGCATACCGGTAGATTTCAGCGTTCCCTGCTCTCCGAAGTAGTCGAGGGATACGTAATATCCTACGTGCTCGGAACCGCCGTGAACCGCTACGTTGTAGTTCTGGATTACACCGGTCTTGAAGAACTCGTTCTGCCAATTAATGTCAGGCAACGTATTCAATTTCGGGTAAGTAGCATTAAACACAGTTTTGGAGAAGAATGAGCGGTGGTAGTTATAAAGCTCTTCTGCGTTCATCATGCGGTAGTTTCCGAAAAGAGCTTGTTTGCCACCGGCAGTAGCCTTGATGTCCACATGCACTTTGTCGTGTTTCTTACCGGATTTGGTAGTAACGACGATGACACCGCCTGCAGCGGAAGCACCGTAGATACCGGTAGAACCTGCATCCTTGAGGACGGAGATGGTCTCTACGTCATTGGGGTTGAAGGTACCGCCCATGACACCATCAACTACGTAAACAGGGTCGGACCCGGCGGTAATAGAACCTGTACCACGGATACGGATCTGCGCCGCATCACCCGGCTGACCGCCTGCGTTAGAAACCGTCAGACCTGCCACTTTACCTTGCAGCATGTTACCGATATCGGAAGTGGTGACATCGGTCAGTTGGTCTGCTGAAACCGTAACTACCGCTGAGGAAAGTTCGGCTTTCTTTACAGCCGAATAACCCAGAGAGACTACTTCTTGAAGCTGCTGAGCATCGGTCTCCATGATAATGTTCATGTCCGGCACGGCACGCAGTTCAATCGTTTTGTAGCCCATGTACGACAGTTGGAGTGTCGCTTTGTCGGGTACTGTGAGTGAGAAGTTTCCGTCGAAATCGGTTACTGTTCCGGTTGATGTACCCATCACCAGAATACTCACGCCAATCATCGGCTCCGATGTGTCAGCATCGATAACCTTACCTTTTACGTTGATGTCCGCAAAAGCAGAAACACCAACTAAGAGGCTGAGAAAGATTGTCTGAAATCGTTTCATGGTTGTTAATTATTTAGTTGATTGTTTTTGGGGCTAGTAGACTAGTATTCTAGTATTCTAGTTCTCGATTAGTTTAAGCAAATAACTTCTGGTGAAGGCGGCATGTATCTTGGGGTTGCTGCCGCTGATTTCGAACTCACGGGGTTCGTCCGCCGTATATTCGACCGCGTTATAGGTCTTTGCGGGATCGAGTCCGCGGAGCTCCAATGTACCGTCAAAGGAAGGAACAGGAACGGTAGCTGCGTCCACATGCGCAGGATCCATAGCGCCTTCCGGAGCCACCGGATCCACATAGAAGGCGTAGTACATTGCGCCGTTCTGGCGGATGACGTGTGCCTCCGGGTAATCGAAGCCCCAGGTATAGAGGTTGAGATACTCGCCGCGGGCGAGGTTGTTCTCCTTGTATATCTTCATCCATTTGCGGAGCAGTTGCTCTTTCTCCGGCGTAAGCAGGAACGGACCTTCGTTCCAGTCGGGATTGTCCTTTGGCCACGTGAACTTCGTGCCGATGACCGAGCCGGTACCGATCTGCGAAGCGAAATCATCGCCTCCGTCGGTCAGTTCGATATGGTCTCCATAATAAGCGAGTTGCGGCGCCATCGCGGCATAGGCTTTGCGTTTCATACGCACCTGGCGTGAGGACATCGGGTCGGAAGCGACCGCCTGGTTGATCTCGGGGATCAAGAAATAGTTGACCGCACATCCGCAGGGACATACCTGGATGACAGCATCGGGCTTCATCGCGCGGGCTTGATCGTAGATCTTACCGAAATAGGAAGGCATCTGCTCCGGCGCGTCCCATGCGCTGTTGAGACCCGAAGTCTCATTGTAGTCGGGCATGCAGCAGTTGAGGTGCTGACCGTCGATCTTCAAACCGTCGAAGTTCCAACGCTGGAGGAACATCTTCAGCAGGTCGGTCGTATAAGCATCCACGCCCGGGTTGACCGGCGAGAGATACCAGCTGTCCCACCATGTGATATATTCGTGTGCCCACTCTGCGGTCTTGAGCAGGTACTCCGGATGCTCTTTGACGAGCTTCGTATCGGGGTCAGCCGCCAGCGGTGCCCACCATAGTTTGGCTTTCATGCCTCGTTTGTGTACCTCGTCCGTGATATGGCGCATGTCTTTATCGCCGCCGGGGAAATACGAGTTGGTATTCCAGTCGCCTTCCGCGATCTGGTAGCCGTCATCTATATCCACCCAGGTGAAACCGAGTTCCGCCACTTTGTCGAGTGTGCCTAACACCATATCCATCTTAAACGGACGTCCGTAACCCCATGCGCACCAGACCGGCTCGAACGCCTCCGGCTCGGAGGGTTTCATCTCAACGCCTTCGTTAGCCTGCATATAATCCGAGAAGATACGGAGGGCATTGAAGTAATCGCCCTTGTGGGAAAGACGGAACGCCTTGAAGCAATGCAGCGTATCGCCCGTAGCCAGTTCGATAGCGTCCGGCAGATCATAGCGGAGCGCCATCGTCACTTTGTTGTCATACCGTTTCCATTCCACGGGCATGGAGATCATGCGGAGAACCGGCTCAAACAGACCGATTGCCATACCGCCGTCCCGCTGCCAGAGATCCACCACCGGAATACCGCCTCCGTAATCGGAGTTGTTCATGCCGAGGTAGTTGTCCTTTTGGAAGCCTTCCTGAACGGGCAGTACCCAGTCCATGCGTGCGCTCGTGCTGCTCGGCTGGAGCGACCAAACGATGGTGTCTTTCGGCTCCATCTCCGTGCGGCAAAGTTCGTAGGCTTTGACGGTAACCGGTTTTCCCTCGTTGACGAAGAAGGTCTCCACCACTTCCAGACCCTCTACACCTTCTACCGGCGTGATCGTCTGATGCTTCACGATGCGCAAACCGTTCTCGCTGTAGGGGAACGACTGCATGTCCGCTTCGGCGCAGATGAGACGCTCAGTGTCCGGCTTCGGAGAGCAGGCATTCAGGCAAAAGACCGCTGCGCTCAAAGATATAAGATAAAAGACTTTCTTCATAGGATGGTGTGTTTATTTATATTCCGTGAGGATACGGGCGGCGTTGTCGTGATAGATCTTCTTCAGGACTTCGTCCGGGAGGTTGAATCCGGAGAGTGCCCAGTGGTAACCGAGCTCCGGGCAATAGAAATGCTCGTCGTTGGTCTCCAGAACACGGAAAATCGTGCGGTACATCTCAGGACTCATACCGTTGTCGGTACCGAAGAGTACGCGGTCTTGATACTTAATAAGGAACTCACGCGTAGCGCGCGGCGTGTGCGCGGACTCGGCAACGCGCGCTGCGATATCTACATACATGTTCGGATATTTGTCCAGCAGCGCACCCAGACGCGGCCAGTCGTGACTCATATTCAGATAGTGGCAGGCGATAAAGATCGTGTTCGGATTCTCGCGAACGGCGTTCTCAAAGGTCTGCACCAAAGCGTTGTAACCCAGGCAGTTGGTGGTATCCACATGCCATGTAACGGCATTAACCAGACCGTCGTTGGTCTCGTCCATCGGGAGGTACATCCAGTACGGCTCGGCGATATGGATACTGATCGGCATTTTGAGCTCTGCACACTTGGCAATCAGCGGTTTGATACGGGGGTCATCGATATGAATACCTGTTCCGTCTCCGGGACGTGCGTAGGTGTCGCCTTCACCCTTGTCGCCTAACTCACCTACACCGATAGCTCCCATCTCATGATAGCGCGCCAGGGTCTCGCAGGCTTTTTGGATACCGGCTTCGCTCATATCCGTGTAGTCGAAGCAGCACCAGAAGCGGAAATGCTCTTTGTGCGCCGAATAAGCCTCTACATACTCCTCAAACGGACGACCGATCCATGAGCAATGCATCACTGCGGTATTGAGGACACCCACTTCGTCCATGGTCTTGCACCACTGGGCGATCTCCTCTTCGGAGGAAGCGTAGTCATGGGCGTGCATATCGATGATGTCGAATTTAGCGCGCTGAACAGCCGTTACGGGGATGTTGTTGACCACCACCGGAGCAAAATCCTTGAGCAGAATCTTGTCAACAGGATTGGCAGAGGTTTCTTCCGCCGCTTTAGGTCCATTACATGCCGCCATAACGATTGCGGCCGAAACGATAGCTAAGAAATACAATGACTTTTTCATATGGCATTTTTCAATTTTGTGGTGCAAAATTACTTTTTTTCTTTAAAAATATATAATTATGCAATATGCTCTATAACATATTTTTCGAAACAATGCGTTCCGAGACATTGAAATACAATGAGTTAAAGCTTTAAAAATAATAAAAATAGTTATTTCGTAACGTTTCGAAAAAAAGAACGAAAGTATTTTGATTTGCATATGTCAGTAAAAAGTGTTAATTTTGCACCGCATTCGCTATGAAAGACTTTAATATCTAATACTATGAATTCATCATCAGCCAAAGAGCGTAGGGCATTGATCTTACGCATGTTGGAGCAACAGGAAGAAGTGTCTGTCGTAGCCCTGAGCCGCGAGACCGGTATATCGGAAGTAACGATACGAAAGGATCTTACGATACTTCAGTCGCGTCACCTGCTATTGCGCACACGCGGCGGAGCGATGCGCAAGCCCGTAGAGAATCCCAACGAGGATACTGCGATCTCCAAGAAGCGGATGTTCAATTTCAAAGAGAAAGAGCGTATCGGTCTGGAGGCGGTGAAGATGATCAAGGAAGGCGACTATATCATGCTGGATTCGGGTACCACGACGCTTGAGATAGCGAAGAATCTGAACCGGTTCCAGCATCTGCACATCCTGACCAACTCAATGAGTATCGCCACGGAGCTGCTGAACTACAAGCGGTTTGAGATCGTGCTTTTGGGAGGCAATGTACGTGTGAACAGCCATTCTGTGGTAGGTCCTCTCGCTCTTTCGGTACTGCGAAATTTCAACCGATACAAGTTATTTTTAGGCGTCGATTCGTTCTCGTTCGAGAACGGTGTCTCGACTCCGAATCTGGAGGAAGCTCTTCTGAACCAGATGATGATCAAACAGGCGGAACAAGTGATCGCTGTGTTCGACTCGTCGAAATTCAACAAGCGAAGCTTTGCCCATATAGCCAACGCCGACGAGCTCGATTGTATTATCACCGACCAAGCCATCCCGACGGGTATGATCTCCAAGCTGAAATCCGCGGGGATAGAGGTACGGATTGTATAAGAGTGTTACCCGTTGAAACGAGTGATGGAACCACGCCGAGAAGCCGGCGTGGTTCTTTTTTGGTACCGCTGTGAAGCGCTTACTAACTAACCAATCATCAATGAATTACCTAAGATTAGCTAATAGATTACAGCAGGATAAGAGGGGAAGCCCCCCGACCCTCCCCTCAAGGGAGGAAGGGGGTAGGGAACGGGAGGGAGTTGTTAGAGTTGCTGGCCTTGGGGGGTGTATTTCGTGCCGTTCTTGAGGATGATGAGTTGACCGTTCTCGATGTATTTGACGGTCTTGGTCTGTATTTCGACATTCTCAATACCCTGGCGGACATTGATATAGAAATATCCACCGAACGCCTCCCATTCGGGATTGCCGGCAGGGCGGAAATAGACAGTCACCCATCCGGCATGCGCAGCATCCACCACATAGTTGTTGGCAAAGCCGGCAGGATAATAGTTCTCGTTTTCTCCGGAGATACCTACCACTTTGAGCTGGTCTCCTTCTGTGAGTTTGGTATCAAGCATGTACTCTCCCGTCGCAGCGGTATTCTCCGCAAAGAGATAGTCTTCCGTAGCCGCCCATTCGTTGAAGGAGCCGACGAGATAGTATTTCTCCGGTTCGGGACACTCGGTCTCTTCGATGGTCACGCCGTAGATATCGATGACGTCGCCCGCGTGGGCAAAGCCGAAATCAATAACAAGAATACCGTTGCTTCCTTTTTCTCCCAGAATACCTTTGACCACTTCGTCATAGGCGAACTCTTCGTTTGCACCGAGGTTGATGGACTGGTTCTCATAGATGACATTCGGGGTGTTGTTGTCGTCCTGCCATTTGAGGGTTACACCGGAGATGTCATGGTTGGCTTTCATCTTCAGCGCGACATGGTAGCACTTGCCGTCTTCGGCAGCCGGTCCCTGGTATTTAATCTGGGCTCTCCACTGACCTGTTCTGTCCGAAGCGATATGGACGGTAGCTTTAGCGGCAGCCTCATCATAGGTGAGATACGAGTCAAACTCTTCCTGCCCGCCGGCGTCTCCGAACCACGCAGACCAAGGTCCGAGGTCAGCAGGCGCGGCATAGATACAGCCGTAGTGCCAGTCGTCACCTCCCAGTCCGTCGGGACGGAAATAGACGGTGTATTCGCCGGAACGGGCGATGGCGTAGTTGTTATCCATCCCGTCCGGATACCATGCCGCAATCTCCGCTCCATCAGACATAATGACCTTGAACTGGTCTCCGGCAAGGAACAGTTTGGAGATCAGATACTCTCCTTCGTTCCCGGGGTTAGCCGCCAGTTTGTATGCAGGATCAACCGTCCAGTTGTTCATCGAACCGGCGAGGTAGTATTCCATCACAGGCACCCAGCGCGGGTCACCGAGATCGGATTCAGCTGTACCTGCACCAAAGGCGGGTGAACCGGCGGAGATGTGGTAGTCCCCGTTCGCAGCATCGCGGAAGAGAGGATCGCCGGTGATACAAGCCGTAATCGTCGGACCGGAGTGGAGACCGGTATTGTTATCTTTGGAGTAGTTATACGTGAGACAGTTGTTGACCTCTCCGCCTGTGTTGTACACGGCACGCCCGCCGTCATACGCCTCCGGCATAGCGAAGATACAGTTGGAGACAACCGGCGCAATCGTGGTCGGAATCTTGACAGCTCCGTAGTCTGTATTCTTGGTCTGGCAGTTATAGAACGTACAATGATCGATGAGCACATTTCCCGTGGTTGATTCGATGTGGATCACTCCCGTAGAAGGCGCGTTAGCATCGGTGGTGATATTGGCAAAGGTACAATTCGTGATATGGGCAACCACAGACGGATATCTAAGCCAGATACAGTTGTAGAGATTGTCGTGGAAATAGCAATTATTGATCAGAAGAGAGTCAATACGCCGATCGGCACGGACATGTACGATCGAGTTGCTTTTCTGCTTCCAGCCGTAGAACTCACAGCCTTCCAAAACAACCTTTTTCCCCTCCGTATCGTCCGCCGCCACAATGATTTCGCTGTAGCTGCC
>CALEPS010000116.1 GCA_937910305.1 uncultured Bacteroidales bacterium
CCCTCTCCGTACGAGATAGTCGCACAGGTAACGCACACGCGGGAGATAACCCGGCGCGGCAGGAGGATCAGATACAACTAATAACTTTTTCATACAATGACCGATGGTATGTTGTGTCATTGATATTGCTGTTATGCCAAAGCAGACAGAGGTCGCCCCGGTGCATCCGCACTTTGTCGATGAGCCGTTCGCAGAGGAAATACGCCTCTTCTTCCGTCAGATTCATGTAGTTTTCTTTGCTGAGCGTGTTGTCCATGATGAGCAGAGGATGCAATGTCAGCGGCGTGAGTTGCATGGTCTTGGGATTGATCCATCGGATCGCCCGGGATGTCTGGAGCCTGAAACCGGCTTGGTCTGCAAAGCCCATTGTGAAGTCGTCGGTGTAGCCTGCATCTGCCAGCCGCTGCATCTGGTCGATATCTTCGCGCAGGTAGTGAGCGCGGTACATCTTGCTGTATTTAATAGGCGGTATAGAGCCATAGTAACTGCCATGAATACCCATATAGGCATTGCTGTGGCGCAGTAGTTTTTTCAGCCGCTTGTAGTCTCGTCCCCAAAGCGGATATTGCGGGTAGTCGTATCCCTTTCCGCGTGTGTGCTTGACGAAATAAACCACATCGGCATGGGGCACTTTCGCGTCCTGCTCTATCAACCATGGGAAGGTATAGAGCGGATCGTTGTGTATCTCTTTGAGAGCCGCCCATACTTGTTTTCCTTCTCCCCGCAGGAGGCCTCCTATCGCCCCGCGGAGGTGGCGGTATTGCTCTATGGCATCTATGTCATGGGTGAGATAGACATGCCCGAACCCGGGATCCGGCAGCGGCAGGTTGAGCTGCTTGAGCACCAGCCGTGCATATTCGTCCAGACGAGGGATGAGCATACGGCTCTTCTGACCCAGGACAGAGTACTTTGCGGCAAAACGGCCGTGCTCGTCCCGCTGCGGATTGATCAACTCTTCGGCGCGCGAAGAGAAGAAGAACGTAGCATAGACGATGTCGGTGCGAATGATCGTCTTGTCCTTTCGCGGTATCTCCACTACGGGCTTTTTGAGTTCCGGGACGACGATCTCTTTTCCCAACAGTCCGTTCGGCACAATGATCACGTCATGCGTCTCCAACGCACTCTCATCTGCTGTGTACGCCACACGTTGTGCTGCTTCTTCGTCGCCGTAGCAGAGCCATCGGAGGATGTAATTTACAATTTGGTCATTTTCGCATTTGCTCATTTTCATATTCAGTCATTTAGGAGTTCCCATTCGTATAGTTTCTGCTCTATCTGGTGTTTGACAGATTCGTATTTCTGAAACATCTCCTGCGTCTGGTTTTCCGGCAGCGCAAGGAGTTGCTCTATCTCCGCCTGCTGTTGCTCCAGTGCCGCGATAGCGGCTTCGGTCTCTGCAATCTGCTTCTCTTTCTTGCGTTTCTCGGCAGCTGCGGCTTTCTGTGCCGCATAAGAAAGTGCGCCTTGCGTAGTACCGACGTTAGCCTCGACCGTCGGTTGACCGTCGGTTGACCGTCGGGATTGAGTGCTATCCGACACGGGATTTTTGCGTTCCAGTTCTTGTAGCGAGCTGATCTTTTTCGCCCGCAGGAAGTCGTATATGCCTCCGAGGTGCTCTTTGACGCGTCCTCCACCGAACTCATACACTTTGGAAACGAGCCCGTTGAGAAAATCGCGGTCGTGGCTGACGCAGATTAGCGTGCCGTTGAAATCCTGCAGCGCCGCTTTGAGCACGTCTTTGGACTGCATGTCCAGATGGTTGGTAGGCTCGTCCAGGATAAGCAGGTTGCACGGCTCCAGCAACAAGCGAATCATAGCCAGCCGGCTTCGTTCGCCTCCGGAGAGGACTTTTACTTTCTTGTCGGAAGCTTCTCCGCCGAACATGAAGGCGCCGAGGATGTCCCGTATTTTTGTCCGTATGTCTCCTACCGCTACATAGTCAATGGTCTCAAAGACGGTGAGGTTTTCGTCCAACAGAGCCGCCTGGTTCTGTGCAAAATATCCGATCTTGACATTGTGTCCGATTTTGAGAGTGCCCATGTAGTCCAGTTGGCCCATGATACATTTGACGAGCGTTGTTTTACCTTCTCCGTTCTTGCCCACAAACGCCACTTTCTCTCCTCTGCGGATGGTGAAAGTAACGTCATGGAAGACATTGTGGGAACCGAAATCCTTGCGCAAATCCTCTATGATAATCGGAAAATCGCCGCTTCTGGGCGCAGGCGGAAACCGCAGGTTAAGACGGCTGGTATCTTCCAGATCCACCTCCAGCCGCTCCAGTCGTTCCAACTGTTTGATACGGCTCTGTACCTGCACCGCCTTAGTGGCTTTATACCGGAATCGCTCGATGAACTCCTCCGTGTCTGCAATCATTTTCTGCTGGTTCTGATAAGCCCGCACTTGCTGCTCATGCCTTTCTTTGCGCAACTCTACGAAACGGCTGTAGTTGACGTTGTAGTCATAGATACGCCCGAGCGTAATCTCAATGGTGCGCGTGCATACATTGTCAATAAACGCGCGGTCGTGGCTGACCATGAGCACGGCACTCGGACTCGTTTTCAGGAAATCTTCAAGCCATTGGATGGATTCTATATCCAGATGGTTGGTAGGCTCATCCAGGAGCAATAAATCCGGATGGCGCAAAAGGATCTTGGCTAACTCAATACGCATTCTCCATCCTCCGGAGAACTCGCTGCAAGGGCGGTCAAAATCTTTGCGTTCGAACCCGAGACCAATGATCGTCCGGTCCATTTCGGCTATAAACCGCGCTTCGTCCTGCTCATGTGCCAGTTGTGCATGAACCGTCATGACCTCTTCACGCAGCGTGCGGTCGTCCTGAAAAAGCATCACTTGCGGCAAGTATCCGATGGTCATATCCGTTTCCCTTGCAATCCTGCCGGCAGTAGGCTGGTATTCGCCGGCAATAAGCCGGAGCAAGGTCGTTTTGCCCGCACCGTTCTTTCCCACCAGCGCAATGCGTTCCTTACGGTTGATAAGGAACGTGATGTCGTCCAGCACAGGGCGGGACGAGAACTCCATTGATACGTGGTCAATTGTCAGCATTTTTGCCGTATAGTTTATGGTTGATTACTCGCCAAAGGCACAGGGTGAGGGCGGTAGCCAAGATAAAATCCGTTCCCAGCAACACCCAAATGTTCCAGTTCCTGCCGAGGATTGCCAGCCCAATGAAGAACAGACTGACCGTCAACAGCACGCAGGTCGTTTGAATATGGTTCAACCCGGTCCGCAGGAGCAGGTGGTGAATGTGATTCTTGTCCGGTTTGAAAGGCGAGCGGTGCTGTTTGATACGTGTGATACTTACGCGGAGGGTGTCGAAGAGCGGCACCGTCAGAACGCATATTGCCACAGCCGGCGCAGCGCTCATATGGTATATCTCGGGAACGACATGGTACGCGTTCTGCTCGCAGAAACGGAAGACAAACGCGGTAATAAGATACCCCAACAACAGGCTTCCGGAGTCTCCCATGAAAATCTTTCCCCTGTGGCCGAACACATTATAGATAAAGAACACCGCCAGAGCGCCAATCATACAAATAGCAAGAACCGACCAACTGGCGGACCCAACGAGATGGAAATACACGGCAAAGAACAGACAATAGAGCATTCCCAATCCGCTTGCCAACCCGTCCACACCGTCAATCAGATTAATGGCATTGATAATACCGATCAGCACAAACAGCGAGAGAAGATAACTGGGGACCACGCCAATCTCTCCAATCCCGAAAATCCCGTGCAGGTGCGTCAGCCGGAGGTCGCCGAATCCAATCAGAGTAATGCCTGCCAAAGCCTCTCCGGCCAGTTTAGCCAAAGGAGTCAGTACCAGTATGTCGTCGATGAATCCGATAGCCATGATCAATGCTACGCCGATCATGAAAAACTGGTTATGGGCAATCTGGTCATAGTCAAAAAGGAGATAGGACAGCATCACGCTGAAATAAATGCCCAGTCCTCCGATATTGGGAACCTCGCCCGTGTGGCTCATCCGTTTGTTGGGGCGTACCACAAGACCTTTTGCCTTGGCAATCCGGATCACGATAGGCAGTGCCAGAAGACCGAAAGCAAAACTGACCAGTCCGATAAGGTAACTATGGGTCAGGAAAAATGTTTGTATTTGCTGTATCATTGCGGGTCTAATTGTTCATAAATAGAGTTATTACTGATGTATTCCGGAACTAACTGTTTCATCTTTTTGACCGTCATGAACGGTTTGGAGAGACGGCTGGTGTCAATCAGTTCATCCACCTGGCTGCTTACGGTGTCAAAATCGAACTCCCGGACTCTTGCTACCATGATTTTATCATGGGCAGTAGGAATCGTTGTTTCTTTTTTGTTGAGCAGTTCTTCGTATAATTTCTCGCCCGGTCGCAATCCGGTGAAGACGATCTGTATGTCTTTTTCCGGAGTGTAGCCTGCGAGCCGGATCATATTGCGAGCCAGATCCAGAATCTTAACCGGTTCGCCCATGTCGAAGACGAAGATCTCTCCTCCTTCGCCCAGAGTGCTTGCCTCCATTACCAGACAGCAGGCTTCCGGGATCGTCATGAAATATCGAATAATATCCGGGTTGGTTACAGTAACCGGACCTCCTGCCGCGATCTGTTTCCGGAAATAAGGGATAACCGAGCCGTTGCTGCCTAACACATTGCCGAAACGGGTGGTGATAAACTTAGTGCAACCGGGGTTGGTGGCGCTTAGCTTGCGGAATAGTGACTGCACATATATCTCCGCGATACGCTTGCTGGCTCCCATGATATTGGTGGGGTTGACCGCTTTGTCGGTAGAGATCATAACGAAGCGCTGTACGTTATATTTGACCGCCATGTCTGCCATGTTCTTTGTGCCCAACACGTTCGCTTGGATAGCCTCGTTGGGAAAACTCTCCATCAGCGGCACGTGTTTGTATGCCGCGGCATGATAGACCACATCCGGACACATCTCGCTGAAAATCTGTTCCATACGTGTGCGGTTACGAATATCAGCAATGACGGGGATGAAACGTGCACTGGGGAATTGAATCTGCAAATCCAGAATCAAATCATGAAGCGGTGATTCCGCTATGTCCAGCAAGATAGTGGCTTGCGGTTCGTATTGCTGGATCTGGCGCACTAATTCGCTGCCGATACTGCCTGCCGCGCCGCTGACTAAAACAACCTTCTTCTGCAGAATATGCCGTACATTCTCGGTGTTGATAGCTATCTGCTGGCGTTCCAGCAAATCCTCGATACGGATAGCATCAATTCTGCCAATGCGTTGCAAATCAATGTCTTCGATGTTCTCCCATTGCGTGAAATAAGGCGTAGTGAGGATGTGGATATTGTGGTTGATGAATATCTGTAGATCTTTGGCAGGAGTGATCTCTTTCATCTTTAAAGGCGAAACGATGACATGCCGTACGTTATGTTTCGCCATCCATATGAACAGTTTCTCGTTCAGTTCCCGCACACGCAGTCCTGCCAAGTCATATCCGTAGCGTTCGTCGCTGTCCGCAATAAAACCGATAGGACGATACGGCGTGTTGCCCGCAGAACGGAGCATTTTGGCTATAGCCACTCCTGCCGACTGCGTACCGTAGATCATTACCAAGGGACTTCCCTGGCTGCGTTCCATTGTTTCGCTCAGGGTCTTCACGCCTACACGAAGCAGGTACAGAAGCACGAAAGAGGTAGGTACATAGATCGCCAGCACCGTGTTTAGAACAGGATGCCATCCTACGCTGTATTCCATGATGATATTGATCAAACCCAATACCATACCGACGCATATATTGGAGAGCAGTACTTTCAGCGTGTCGATAAATGTAGAATACCGCAGAATGCCCGAATAAGTGTGAAAGACAAGGCATGCCAATATCTGCACTGCGATCACAATCAGGTATTGTATGCCTACCGGGATGGTCTGCTGGCTTAGATCCAGGTAATGGAAGAAGCCGCTTCCTACCCATACACTGAGCCAGAAAGCGGTGCTGCAGAGCAGCAGATCAATTAGTAAAACACCCCATCGGGGAAGATATCCGAACTGATTGTTTATACTCGCTTTCATGTTTAAATGCTTTCATTGGTTTGTAAAATATGCGCCAGATATTTGCCGGTATAGCTCTCCGGGCATTGTGCTATCTGTTCCGGAGTCCCCTCGCATACAATCCGTCCGCCTTCTTTGCCGCCTTCCGGACCCAGGTCTATCACATGGTCTGCGGCAAGAATCACTGCCGGGTTATGCTCGATGATAATTACCGTGTGTCCTTTGCTGATAAGCCGGTTCAGTGCCGTCAGGAGCACCTCTATGTCTTTGTGGTGCAAGCCGGTCGTAGGCTCGTCAAAAACAAAGATGGTAGGCGTATTGTCCTCTTGTGCAAGGAAAGAGGCTAACTTCACGCGCTGGCTCTCTCCGCCGGATAAAGTGCTGCTGCTCTGGCCTAACTGGATATATCCAATACCTACGTCCTGTAGCGGTTTGAGACGTTTCACAATCCGGGCGCAATCGGGATCCTGGCTGAAGAACTCTACGGCCTGGTTAACGGTCATGCAGAGTATATCATAGATCGACTTCTCGCGGTAATGTACATCCAGTATGTCTTGTTTGAACCGCCGTCCGTGGCATTGCTCGCATTCCAGCACCAGGTCGGCCATAAACTGCATCTCTATTGTAATCGTTCCTTCGCCCTGACACGTCTCACACCGGCCGCCCGGAGTGTTGAAAGAGAAATGGGCGGGTGTCAAACCTAACTGTTTGGCAAGAGGCTGTTCGGCGAACAGACGGCGGATCTCGTCGTAGGCTTTCAGGTAAGTGACAGGATTGCTGCGGCTTGAACGGCTCAGAGGGTTCTGGTCCACAAACTCGATATCTTTCATCAGATGCACACTTCCGCTGAGATGGCCGAAAT
Source organism: uncultured Bacteroidales bacterium (assembly GCA_937910305.1). Classification (GTDB taxonomy): domain Bacteria; phylum Bacteroidota; class Bacteroidia; order Bacteroidales; family Paludibacteraceae; genus Colicola. Next base: position 6,902 of record CALEPS010000116.1, read on the forward strand.
CCCCGGTATGTTCCGCGAACACACCGCCGTAGTGTTTCTTCAAAGCAGGGTAGAGTACTTTGCTTACCAGACTCGATTTGCCGCTGCCGCTCACGCCGGTCACTACTGTCATCACATGCAGAGGGAAACGGACCGTTAGATTTTTCAGGTTGTTTTCGCACGCGCCTTCTATCTCGATGTAATTGTTCCAATGACGCCGCTGGGCGGGTATATGATAGGTGAATAGTTCCGGGCGAGGCTTGCCTTCATATACGACCTTGCCTCCTTTTCTTCCCGCCAGCGGACCGATCTCTATAATATGATCTGCTGCTGCAATGATGTCTTCGTCATGCTCAACGACAACAATCGTGTTGCCTAAATCGCGCAGTTCCCGCAGTACATGTATCAGTCGTTCGGTGTCCCGCGGGTGCAGACCGATCGATGGCTCGTCCAGGACATATAAGGAACCTACCAGGCTGCTACCCAGAGACTTTGCCAGGTTGATACGCTGGCTCTCGCCGCCGGACAAAGTGTTGCTCTGCCGGTTCAAGGTCAGATAACTTAACCCTACGTCTTTCATGAACTGCAGGCGGCTTCTGATCTCCACCAGCAGCATTTCAGCCGTCTTTTGTTCGATATCTGTCAGTTGGATATGCTCGAACCATTCGTCCAGCTCGGAGACAGGCATAGCGCATAACTCCTGGATGCTCTTGCCGTTGATCAGCACATATTCGGCTTCACGCCGCAAATGGAATCCGTTGCAGACGGGGCATGTCGTCTTGCCCTTGAATCGCGCTAACATTACGCGGTATTGGATCTTCGAGTACTGTTTCTCCTCCAACTCGTGGAAGAATGCATGCAGTCCGCGGAAATACTCGTTGCCGGTCCATATCAGTTGCTTCTGTTCGGGAGTTAGTGCGTAGAACGGAGTATGTATCGGGAAACCGAACTTGGAGGCATTGTATATCAGCGCATCCAGCCACGGACGCATCTGTTCGCTTTGCCAGCAGGCGATGGCTTGTTCGTAGATAGATTTGGATTTGTCGGGAACAACCAAATCAATGTCAATACCCATCACGGTACCGACGCCCTTGCATTCGGGGCAGGCTCCGACCGGGTTGTTGAAATCAAACAAATGCTCGCTTGGCTCGATAAAATGGATCCCGTCTGCCTCGAATCGTTCCGAGAACACCTTCGTACATGGTACATTGCCCCTTTGTACTTGGATTTGGCATTCCCCTTGCCCTTCGAAAAACGCGGTCTGTACGCTGTCGGCGAAACGGTTGCTGGTCGATGGCTCGTGATCCACAATGATACGGTCCACCAGCAGGAATGCCTCATGCCCTTCCGCTTTTTTCCAACTCTGGTCGTCCAGACGCACCGTGTCGCCGTCGATGAACAGACGGCTGAAACCTTGGCTCTGCCATAACGCCAGTTGTTCTTGCAGCGTTCTGCCTTCGGGAAGAATGATAGGACTCAGCAGATACAGACGTGTGTCCTTGGGCTGGCTCTCCATGTATTGCACCACGTCGCGGATGGTGTTCTTGCGTACTTCTTCACCGCTCACGGGCGAGTACGTCTTGCCTACGCGCGCGTACAAGAGTTTTAGATAGTCATAAATCTCCGTCACGGTGCCTACGGTGGAACGGGGATTGCGGCTGGTCACTTTCTGCTGGATGGCTATAGCGGGCGGGATGCCTTCGATCTTTTCGACGTCAGGTTTCTGCATCCTGCCCATAAACTGCCTTGCATAAGCGCTCAGACTCTCTACATATCTCCGCTGCCCTTCTGCATATAAGGTGTCGAACGCCAGCGAACTCTTGCCGCTGCCGCTCACACCTGTCACCACCACCAACTTGCCGCGGGGGATATCTACTGTCACATGCTGCAAGTTATGGGTGTTCGCTTCTTCTATGTGTATAAAATCCTCTTTCAACTCTAACCTCAAACCTCTAATCTCAAACCTCTAAACTACTTCCTGCATGCCGCCTCTGCCTCGATACGCAGCCGTTCCAACTCGGCACGGGAGTTGGCATTCGTGGTGTCTAACTGCTCTGCTGTCAATCGGGGAACCCGGATAGGTGTGCCGATCTCGATATTGCTGGGGTTGGTTATACGGTCCCGGTTCGCATCGTAGAGATACGGCCAGTAACGTTTGTCTCCGTAGAACCGTTTGGACATCCATGTAAGACGGCTGCCGGCATGCATTTCCTCGGTGGTTATCAGATCCGAATAAGGGGCTTCTTCCTGCTCTATACCATCCGAGATGGCTAAGAACTCGTCCAGAATCTGCTGCTGTGGAATGTCGCCTTCCGGAATCATGTCGATTTGCGAACGGGACTCTGTCTCTGCCTCGTCAGAGGGTGGGGCGGAAATGGTGTCTTCTACTTGTTCTGTCTGTGGCTGCTGAGGCTGGGCAAGCGACTCCAACCAACTGCTCAGACGGTTGCGAATCAGCAAATAACCGCCTCCTAACAATAACAGCAATACAATAACGCAAATCAGCAGATCGCGCAGGAAATGATATTTCTTGGGCTTTTTAGGTTTATCTTCCTTAAGCGGCTTCGGCTCAACAACCGGCTCCGGTACAACAACCGGCTCCGGTACAACAACTGGTTCTGGCTTAACAATCGGTTCCGGCTTAATAACAGGCTCCGGCTCAACAACAGGCTCCGGCTTAACAATCGGTTCCTGCTCTACAACCGGCTCCGGTTCTTCCGTTTCCGCTTCTTTGTTGGGGTCTTGACCCAAATCAGCCAGTAAGCCTACTATCTCATCGGCCTGTTCGCCCAGCTTCTTTATCGGGTCGATAGGAAAATCACCCTCTGCCGGCTGATGGCTGACATCCGATGGCTGATTGCTCTCAATCATCTCTTTGACGCCTGCCTCAGGGGAGAATACAACTTTGTTGTATCCCTCTATCACAATCTCTTCGCCGGTGTTGATATTGACACTCTTGCGAGGCGCAACGGCTTGTAACTTGAATGTTCCTAAACCGTTGATTTTTACTTGTTTGTCTGTGCGTAAGCCTTCTTTTAACTGCTCCGCTAAGGCGTTCAGAAATGTTCCTGCCACCTTCTCCGTGACGCCGGCGCGCGATGCTAAGGCACGGCGTAACTCGGTCCAACTCAGTTTGTCTGCCATGGCTTACACTTTTTTAAGTTCGTCTTTCATGTTTGCAACAGGTCTGAACACCAGTTGGTTTTTGCTGGGTATTGTCGTTCGTTCGCCCGTGCGGGGGTGAACGATGATGCGGGACTGGCGCTCTTTGATCTCCAGAACGCCTAAACCCTGCAACTGAATGGCTTTGCCTGCCATCAGGTTTTCACGCATGATTGCATTAGTTGTGCTCAACAGCTGTTCCGCATCTTTTTTGCTTAGTCCCGATGCTTCTGCTATCAAACTGACAAATTCTTTCGTTAGCATGGTATTTTGTCTTTTTTACTTTCTACTTTGAGCGGCTCTGCCGCGGTCTTTCTACTATTTCTCCGTACAGGTCAAACTCCTCTGCCCGAATGATCTCTACGTCATAAAACTCCCCTACTTGGTACTTGGTACTTAGTCCCTTGGTACTTATCAGCACTTCGCAGTCCACCTCCGGGCTGTCGTATTGTGTCCGGCCTACGTAGTAGTCGTCTTCTTCGCGGTCTATAATCACCCGTTCTGTTCTGCCTGCAAAACGCTGCATCAACTCGCCGCTGATCTCTTGCTGGATTGCCATCAGTTCTGCGGCGCGGGCGTCTTTCACTTCTTGGGGAATATCATCTTTGTAATGCCTGTGCGCATACGTGCCTTCCTCGTCCGAGTAAGCGAAGCAACCCATCCGTTCGAAACGCATCTCTTTCACCCATTCCTTCAACTCCTCAAAATCCTCCTCGGTCTCTCCGGGGTGGCCTACCAGCAATGTCGTGCGGATGCAGATGCCCGGCACTCTCTCGCGTATCTTCCTGATCAGCGCATCCTGTTCCGCCCGCGTTATGTGTCTCCGCATCAGACCCAGCATATGGTCTGTGCAATGTTGCAAAGCGATATCCAGATATTTGCATACATTCGGATGTTTGGCCATCACGTCCAGCAACCCTTCCGGAAAATCCGTCGGGTAGGCGTAATGCAGTCGGATCCATTCTACGCCGGGCACTTGCGCTATCTCGTCAACCAGCTCCGGCAGTAAATGCCTGCTTTTTTCTTTGAGCGAAGCGGTCTTTGTACTTTCGACTAAATCTAACCCGTAACTGCTCAAATCCTGTGCAATGACGTTCAGCTCTTTCACGCCTTGGCTCACCAGCCACCGTACTTCGTCCAGAATCTCCTCTTTCGGCCGGCTCGTATGTCTTCCTGTTATCAAAGGAATAGCGCAGTACGAGCAGAACCGGTTGCAGCCCTCGCTGATCTTCAGATAGGCATAATGCTTCGGCGTCGTCAGCTTCCGCTCAAAGGATGCACATCTGTTTGCCCCTTTCTTTTGTTGTGCCGGATTTAATCCGGCTTTAGTCCCCTCTCTTGAGGAGAGGGATAGGGTGAGGTTCTCAAAATCGAACTTGCCGTAGTACTCATCCACTTCCGGCAACTCTGCCTCCAACTCTGCGCGGTATCGCTCGCTCAGACAGCCCATGACGATCAGCTTCCGCAGTTTTTTCTCTTTTTTCCGCTCTGCCATCTGGAGGATCATGTTGATACTCTCTTCTTTGGCATCGCCGATAAATCCGCAGGTGTTGATCACGCATATCTCTCCTTGCGGATCTTCCGCGTCATGCACACAACGCCAACCTGCAGCCTCCAACTGCCGCATCACACGCTCCGCATCCACCAGGTTCTTCGAGCATCCCAGCGTGATAAAATCTATCTCTCCTTTAACCACTTTGAACTTTTAACTTTCTACTAGACGACTTCTTTCAACTTTCAACTTTCAACTTTCAACTTTCAATTTCCCAAATCGCAGTGGAACTTCAGACGAACGAGCCGCACATGCATCTCGTCGTAATAATCCTCGCCTAACTCCTCCATCGCCTTCTTGATGTTATCGTTCTCGGCCGTCTTGAAGTACTCGTATATGTCGGCTTCTTCGTCCGGGTCAACTACTTCTTTGATGAAATAATTGATGTTGATCTTCGTGCCGCTGAAGACGATGGCTTCCAACTCATCCATCATCTCTTCCATGGACATACCGCAACTCTCTGCCAGGTCGTCCAGATCCACACGGCGGTCGATGGCTTGGATGATTTGTTTCTTGCGTGTCGATTTCTTCGCTACGGTACGGATCCGCAAATCCTCCGGACGGATGATCTCGTTCTCGTCCACATACTCCTTAATAACGCGCAGGAACTCCTCGCCGTAACGCTTGGCTTTTGCTACACCCACACCGGGGATCGTCAGCAACTCTTCCATCGTGATAGGGTAGGTCGTTGCCATGGCTTCCAGACTCGGGTCCTGGAAAATGACGAAAGGCGGCACATCGCTCTTCTTCGCCTCTTTGCGACGGATGTCTTTCAGTATGGAGAACAGCACTTCGTCCGCTGCGGCACAGGTCGCACCGGCACCTTCCATGATCTCGTCTTCTTCGTCGTGTACCTCTATCGGCACTTCGAATTTGCCGGCGCGGCGGATAAATTTCTTACCCTCTTTGGTCAACTTCAGATCGCCGTACGAATCTACATCTTTCTGGATCATTCCTACCAGCAAAGCTTGCCGTAGGATGGCATGCAGCGTGCTCTCGTCTTCATCGCTGGCGGCGCCGAAATTCTCTAACTCATCGTGGTGATAACTCATCACCTCGGCGGTCTGGTTGCCGTGAAGAATATCTACGATATGTTCTGCTTTGTGGTGCTCGTTGACCTGTTGGATTGTCTCCAGAGCGATCTGAAGCAACTCGCTCGCATCCACCATCTTATAGGTCTTGCGGCAGTTGTCGCAGTTGCCGCAGTTGTCTTCGTTGTATTCCTCGCCGAAATAGTGCAGCAGCAGCTTGCGACGGCAGATAGTGCTCTCCGCATAACTCTGGGTCTCGAACAGCAACTGGTTGCCTATTCCGATCTCTTTGGGGGTCTTGTCTTTTTGGAAGCGCCGCAGACGCTCTATGTCGTCCGGGCTGTAGAAACAGATACACTGACCTTCGCCGCCGTCACGGCCTGCACGGCCTGTCTCTTGATAATAACCCTCCAGACTCTTTGGAATGTCATAATGTACCACAAAACGGACATCCGGCTTGTCTATACCCATGCCGAAAGCAATCGTAGCTACGATCACTTGGCATTCCTCCATCAGAAAAGCATCCTGGTTCGCGCTGCGCGTCGCTGCATCCATGCCGGCGTGATAAGCGCGGGCGCTGATACCGTTTACCTGCAGCACCTGAGCCAGATCCTCTACTTCCTTCCGCGCCAGGCAATATACAATACCGCTCTTGCCTTCCATGCTGCGGATGTAACGAACCAGGTCCTTATCTACATCCGCGGTCTTCGGCCGTACTTCGTAATACAGGTTCGGCCTGTTGAAACTGCTCTTGAAAACAGTCGCGTCAAGCATGCCCAGATTCTTCTGAATGTCTTTCTGTACCTTCGGGGTCGCTGTTGCGGTCAGCGCAATGATCGGGGCTTTGCCTATCCGCTGAACCATGCTGCGGATCTGGCTGTACTCGGGACGGAAGTCATGACCCCATTCTGAGATACAATGAGCCTCATCTACTGCGTAGAAACTGATCTTTACACCCTTCAAAAAGTCCACATTCTCGTTCTTCTGCAAACTCTCCGGAGCCAGATACAGCAACTTGGTCCGGCCTGCCAGCACATCGTCCTTTACCGCATTGATCTCACCCCGACTCAGACTCGAGTTGATGAAATGTGCCACACCCTCTTCTTCAGAGTAGTTTCGCATGGCGTCAACCTGGTTCTTCATCAGCGCAATCAACGGAGAGATAACAATTGCCACTCCGTCCATGATCAAGGAGGGCAACTGGAAACACAAACTCTTTCCGCCACCCGTCGGCATGAGAACAAAAGTGTCTTTCCCCTCGATAACATTACGGATGATGGCTTCCTGATTGCCTTTGAACGTGTCAAACCCGAAATAAGTCTGCAGCGCATTTACTAATTCTTCATGTGTTACATTCATGATAGCTTTCTATGCCTTTCTCTTATATTTTTTTTGATTATATTTTTCTAATATTCTATATTTCTCCATTTTGTCTAGCCTCCTAGTTCCTCTAGTCCGTCTATTCCTCCTATTCCTCCTATTCCTCCTAGTCGTCTAGTTCCTCTAGTCTACCTAGTTGCCTAGTCGTCTAGTCCTCTATCCGTCTAGTCCGTCTAGTCCGTCTAGTCCGTCTAGTCCTCCTAGTTCCTCTAGTCTGTCTAGTTCTCCTAGTCTGCCTAGTTGCCTAGTTGCCTAGTCGTATAGTCGTATAGTCCGCCTAGTTCCTCTATCCGTCTTCTAGTCCGCCTAGTCCTTTAGTCCGCCTAGTCCGTCTAGTTCTCCTATTTCTCCTATTTCTCCTAGTCCTCCTAGTCCGCCTAGTTCCTCTGGTCTGCCTAGCTCCTCTAATTGTGCTAGTTCCTCTAGCCGTCTAGTCGTATAGTCCGTCTATTCCTCCTATTCCTCCTAGTCGTCTAGCCCGCCTAGTCCCTCTAGTCCTCCTAGTTCCTCTTGTTTGTCTATTCCTCTAGTCCTTCTATTCCTCTAATTCTCTAATTCTCCTCGCCCTCCTGGTGCCTTTCTCCTTCCCTCTATCGGAAGGTCGGGTAGGGCATTCTACTCAAAAACGCTACAAAAGTACTAATATTTTTTTATATATGCAAGACCTCATGCCTTTTTTGTCTATTTTTTTTCATTTTGTTTTATTTTTTCCCTTTTGTCCTCTCTCCTTTCCTATGAATTATTCCTTTTTGATGTATTTTTTCGCCTTATTCCGTCTCTCTCCTCCCAGCTCTTTTTTTCTCTCCCTCTCCCCCTTCCAGGGGGCCGGGGGCTTCTTCTCCCCCTTTAGGGGGCCGGGGGGCTTCCTTTCCCGCCTTCAGGGGGCCGGGTGGCTTCCTCTCCCCTTTAGGGGGCCGGGGGGCTTCCTCTCCCCTTTCAGGTGGCCGGGGGGCTTCCTTTCTTTGTTCATTGCGTCCAAATCGAATTTGGACACGGCTCTGCCCAATTGAGCGTCCGGTGGACGGTAATAGAACCTTTTGGGGGCGGGGCTAATTCAAAATAAGGTCGAAATAGACTCATTACCCAAGGATAACCCAAGGATCCCCCAAGGATAACCCAAGGATAGACACTGTATTTTGTACAAAATGCACTCTTTCTATATATATACTATGTATATATATACTATTTTACAGTGCATCCATCCCGAAATGAACGAAAAATTCCATGTTTTTATGCCGGTTTCCGAAGGCTTTTTGAGCATGATTTCATGGACTCCTTTGACTAAAATGGCACCATTCTATCGAAAGATTTCGATATGTTTCGATTGAAAAATGTGAAAAAATTACAAAAAATGCAAAAAACTCTTGCACGTTTCAAAAAAAAGTAGTAATTTTGTGCCCGATTTGTAAAGTATATATAGCAAATGCTATAGACTTTGAATGATAAATCGCAATTTAGAATTAACTAATCGACCATGCAGAAACGGAATTTATCCTTCACGCAGCTCTTTAATCTGAGCTTTGGATTTTTCGGAGTACAAATCGCCTATGCGTTGCAGAGCGCTAATATATCCCGTATCTTCGCTACGCTGGGCGCTGACCCCCACACTTTGAGTTTCTTTTGGATCCTTCCTCCTTTGATGGGAATGATCGTTCAGCCTTTGGTAGGCAAGTATTCGGACAAGACATGGACGCGTCTCGGGCGGCGCAAACCTTATTTACTCGTGGGCGCGCTCATCGCGCTCGCGGTGATGCTGCTTCTCCCGAATGCAGGTAACTTCAGTTTTGCGCAGTCTGCCTTCCTCGGGCTCAACGCAGCGATGTGGTTTGGTATCTTCAGCCTCATGTTCCTGGATACTTCTATCAATATCGCTATGCAGCCGTTTAAGATGATGGTCGGCGACATGGTCAACGAGGAGCAGAAAGGAACCGCGTATGCCATCCAGTCGGCTCTCTGTAATGCAGGATCCGTGGTAGGCTACCTCTTCCCGATCTTCTTTACCTGGATCGGAATAGCCAATACGGCTCCCGAGGGAGTTATACCGGATTCCGTCAAATGGTCGTTCTATGCCGGAGCGGCTATCCTGATTCTTTGTGTCCTTTATACTTTCGCTACTGTGAAGGAACTCAACCCGCAGGAGTATGCGGAGTTCCACGGCATTAAGGAGAAAGAAGACAAATCACAAACTGCAAACGACAAATCGGAGGAAGGTTTCATAACCTTACTCCGCAAAGCGCCTTCCGCTTTCTGGACGGTCGGACTTGTCCAGTTCTTCTGCTGGGCGGCGTTCATGTATATGTGGACCTATTCCAACGGAGCTATCGCTACGAACTGCTTTGATTGGGACGGCGTGAATGCCGCGGATGCTGCTTTCCAGAATGGAGGTAACAGCGTCGGTGTGATGTTCTGTGTGCAGGCTATCGGCTCGCTCCTCTGGGCAATGGTACTGCCTTTCCTGGAGAAAAAAACAGGCAACAAAGGTGCATATGCTATCTCCCTTGTTGTAGGTGCAATCGGATTTGTCTCGACCTATTTCGTACATGGTAATATAGAGGTCTTCGGACAACTCCTGCCGGCTCCTGCACTCTGGCTGTCATACCTCCTCATCGGTGCTGCTTGGGCTGCTATGCTCGCCCTCCCGTTCACCATCGTTACCAACGCTATCAAGGGCGGTAACATGGGATATTACCTCGGGCTCTTCAATTGCACCATCTGTATCCCGCAGATTTGCGCAGCCCTCTGCGGAGGACTACTCCTTAAATATGCATGCGCGGGCGCGCAGTCTGGTATGCTGGTGGTTGCAGGCGTGCTGCTCCTCATCGGCGCCGCCGCTGTCTTCCTCATCAAAGAGAAAGAATAACCCCACCCCCCCTAGTTCTACTAGTTAGACTGGTCCACTATCGAAACAACAAAACAACAATAATACTTAATAAAAAACACACAAGCAAATGAAAAACAATCTTCTTTCATTCCGCGCCGTGTTGATGGCTTTCCTGTTGATGACAGGAATGACCGCCTTTGCTCAGGTAGCCGTACAGGGTACGGTTACGGATGCTGCGAACGGCGAGCCTATTATCGGCGCATCTGTGCTGGAGATCGGTACTACCAATGGTACGATCACCGATTTTGACGGTAATTTCTCCCTTACAGTCAAGCCGGGAGCTAAACTGTCTATCTCGTACATGGGTTATAAGACCCAGGAGTTGGCAGCCGCGGCTTCGATGGCTGTCCGCCTGGGCGAGGATGCCGAACTCCTGGACGAAGTAGTCGTTGTCGGCTACGGTGTCGTTAAGAAAAACGATGCTACCGGTTCGGTTACCGCTATCAAACCCGATGACATGAACAAGGGCCTCCAGACTACTGCTACCGACATGCTTTCCGGTAAAATTGCCGGTGTCTCTGTCACTTCGAATGACGGTACTCCTGGTGGTGGCGCTACGATCCGTATTCGTGGTGGATCATCTCTCTCTGCTTCCAATGACCCGTTGATCGTCATCGATGGTCTGGCTATGGATAACGATGGTGTCAAAGGTGTGGCTAACCCGTTATCGCTGGTGAACCCGAACGATATTGAATCGTTTACCGTCCTCAAGGATGCTTCCGCTACCGCGATCTACGGTTCGCGTGCTTCCAATGGTGTCATCATCATTACTACCAAAAAAGGTACGGCTAACCAGAAACTCAAGGTTTCTTATAATGGTAATGTCTCCTTCGGTACCCTGCTCCAGACGATGAATGTAATGAATGGAGATGAACTCCGTTCCTATGCGCAGGATCTCTATAACGATCAGGTGATGAACCCCGCTACCTATCGTCCGAAAGTATTGGATTACCTCGGCTCTGATAACACAAACTGGCAGAAAGAAATCTATCGTACAGCTATTTCTACCGACCATAACGTCTCTTTGATGGGTGGTACGAAGAATATGCCGTACCGCTTCTCTATCGGTTATACCGACCAGAATGGTATTATCAAGACCTCTAACATGCAACGTGTTACTGCATCCTTGAACCTCAATCCTTCCTTCTTGGACAAGCACTTGACCTTCAACCTCAATGCGAAAGGAATGTATATCTTCAACCGTTACGCTCCGGGTGTGGTTGGAAACGCTATCTCATTTGACCCGACTACTCCTGTAATGGGTGAGGCAATAGGCTATCTCACAGGGGCTCCTGTAGGTGCTAATCAGACTGTTTTGGGCCAGATTTTCGGCGGCTATTTCGGACGTGTACAAGGCGGTGCTGCTCTCAACGACTCAGAGTGGACGTCTATGTACAATACGCAGACTATTGCAAACCCTGCCAGCTTGCTGAATTATACTAACGATCGCGCTAACTCCGGTTCGTTCGTAGGTAACTTGGAGGCTGACTACAAAATCCATGGATTTGAGGATCTGCATATTCATGCTAACTTCGGCGCGGATTACTCTTATGGTAAGCAGGTTACGGAGATTGATCGTCTGATCCAATCTACAGATAATGGCTACTACGGCTACTACGGTTACGAGTGGGTTAAGAAATACAACCTCCAGTTCAACGCGTACGCGCAATACTATAAGGACTTCAACGAAAACCAGCATTTCGATATCATGGCGGGTGGAGAGTACCAGAAATTCCACCTGAATAGTTATCGCGAGGGCTGGAGAACGTATCCGATGACTAACAATGATGAAGCTCTTCGGGGCCAAAGGAAAGACTATAGCGATTATACCTATGGTACGCAATCCGCTCTTCTCTCTTTCTTCGGCCGTGCTAACTGGGTAGGATGGAACCAGGTAATGGCTACCGTTACTCTCCGTGCCGATGCTTCTACACGTTTTGCTCCGAATGTACGCTGGGGTCTCTTCCCGTCTGTAGCTCTTGGATGGAAGATCAAAGAGACCTTCCTCAAGGATGTCAACTGGCTCAATGACCTCAAACTCCGTCTCGGTTATGGTATCACCGGTCAGCAGAGTGTAGCTGATGCTTTCCAGTATCTGGCTGTTTATAAGCAAAATACTCCCGGACCGGGCGCTTGGTCAACTCTCGGAGAAAAAGCTTCTGATGTAGATCTCACCGGCAAAACGGAGAACGTTGATTATGTAATCGGACAAGATGGTTATGTATACTATATGACATATCGTCCGAACGAGTACAACCCTGATCTGACTTGGGAGAAAACGACTACCTATAACGCAGGTATCGACTTCGCTTTCCTCAACAACCGTATTTCCGGTAGTTTTGACTATTACTATCGTATCACCAATGACTTGATCAACCGTGTTACGATCCCGGCGGGTACCAACTTTAAAACTGAGGTCGTTAAGAATGTAGGTTCGCTTACTAACCAAGGTGTGGAGTTCGCTATCAACGCTGTGGCTATTGATATGAAGAACTTCAAATGGGATCTCGGCTACAACGTAGCTTGGAACCAGAATAAGATTGTCAGCTTGACCGGTTCTGACGCGCCGGGCTACTATGAGTATAACACAAGTTCCGGTATCGGTAACGGTATCTACGTACAGGCAAATACCGTAGGCAAACCTATCAACTCGTTCTATGTGTATGAGTCGAAGACCAACCCGAACACCGGTCTACTTTATCTCGTTGACCAGAACCACCCGGACGCTCTCCCGGGAGATGCTGAATATGATCTCACTGCGGAGGATAAGATATTCTATCACAGTCCCGCAGCTCCGGTTTCAATGGGATTCAATACCAAGTTCCAATTCTACGGCGTTGACCTGGGTATTACCTTCCGTGCTAATATCGGAAACTATGTATATAACTCTGTTCTGCAAGACCAGTTGCAATATGTAACAACCGCATTTGACGCCAAATTCAACGGATATCATAATATACTTTGGAATGCGTATAATGCATATTATGATGATGGTTGCCAACTCCGTAACGAGACCAACGGTGTGCTTTCTACCTATTTCGTTCAGAAGGCTTCGTTCCTCCGCTGCGATAATATCACGCTCGGTTATTCTTTCGCTCCGAAGAACAATATAGTTAACGGACGTGTTTACTGCACGGTTTCCAACCCCTTCGTTGTGACTGCATACAAAGGACTCGACCCGGAAATGCCGGGAGGTATTGACAGTAATATGTATCCGCGCTGTATGACTACGGTTGTCGGCTTGTCGCTTAACTTCTAATTAATTTCGCTAATACACTACAATTATGAAAAATAATAGTATTAAAACGCTTTTTGTAGCAGCATTGGCACTCGCGTTTACTGCCTGTATGAATTTGGAGCCGATTGACCCCAATACAACGCAGATGAACAATGAGAATAGCGATCAGATCATTGACGCACTCTATGCCAAGCTGTATGTCTCCTTTGTCCAAACCGGTCAGACTGGTGGTGGCGGAGACGCAGATATCATCTCCAATGATGAGGGCTACTCGGGATTCTTCCGTACGCTGAATGTGCTTAATGAGTTCCCTACCGATGCCGGTTGGTGGACTTGGCGAAACGATGATGGTTGCTCTGATCTGTTGATGATTTCTTGGAACCCTGCTAACGGATTCGTTTCCAAGTTATACAACCGTTTGAACTACGCTGTAACGATGTCGAACCACTTCCTGGATCTGACCGAAGGTACTACGGATCCGGAAATGATTCACAAACGCGCTGAGATTCGTTTTATCCGCGCCATCAACTATTATCATTTGATGGATATGTTCGGAAACGTACCTTTCACAGCTACTGTTTCAACATCGAATCCTGAGCAGATTGATCGGGCAAGTCTCTATGAGTGGCTTATTGACGAAATCGAGAATGGTCACAACGGGAAGACTTATATCAATCATAAAACGGGTGAGCCTCTCACTTCCTACAAGGTGACCGGCGATGCAGATCATGGCTTCCTGCAGGATCTTTATGCTAAGGGAGGTACTACGATCTATCGTATCACAAAACCGGCGGCTTATATGCTTCTTGCTCGTATCTACCTCAATGCAGAGGTCTATACCGGTACTCCGCAATGGGCAAAGGCAGAGGAGGCGGCTACCAAGGTAATTGAGGATTTCCCGACGCTGCACCCTGTTTATGCACAAATCTTCATGGGAGATAACGATGTTGTTGCACGCGAAGAGATGGTGCTACTCGCCGCGCAAGACGGTTATGCCATCCGTTCTTGGGCAGGTTCGCAGAGTACGATCGGTGCTACGCGTAATACGAATATGAATCACTGTGGTACTTCGGATAACAACTGGGGCTGCTGGCGTTCAAGCCCTGAACTGATAGCTAAATTCGGTAACTTCCAGGGAAAGACTCCGGCAGAAATCATTGCACTCGGTGGTGCATACGACGAGTTCGACATGCCGGCTATCGCAGGGGATGACCGAGCTATGTTCTGCGCACAGAATGTTAACCCCAATGACGGAACATTGAATACCAAGGGTTTTGCAGGTCTTGTTCCTGACAATGGCGCCGGTTTTGACTCCTGCTGGGCTATCTGTAAATGGACTAACCTCTATTCTACTGAGTTTGATGCTTCGCTCCATCCGCTTAATGATGGTCACGCAGCTCCGCAACATGACTCGAAGTTTGTAGATACCGATGTACCTATTATGCGTGCAGCCGAGGCATTCCTCACACGCGCAGAGGCTCGCTATCGTCAAGGCAAGTCTGAGGCGCTCGATGACATCAACACGGTTCGTAACCGTGCACACGCTACACCGCTGCCTGCTATCACGGATGACGAGATGCTGGATGAGTGGCTGCGTGAGTTCTATTATGAAGGACGCCGCCGTATTGACCTCATCCGCTGGGGACAGTTCGTCGGTCCTACCGCTACCCGCCATTGGGAAGGACGTGGTGCTACCGGTACCGGAAAAATGAAATCCTATACGACAAAGGATGCTTGGAATACCGATGTGGCTCCACTGGATGACCACTGGAAACTCTATCCGATTCCGGAGCAGGATGTAAATAACAACCCGAATGTCCTCCAGAACCCGGGATATTAAATTATGAAACTCATCATAAAGGATGATATTTAACAACAATTCAACATTAATTAACTTAAAATTTAGATTATGAAACTGAACAAAGTTTTTGCTGCTTTGATGGCAGTTGTAACATTGGTTGCATTCTCTGCTTGTAACAAAGAGAGTCAGGATGTTATCAAACTCAAGCTTAACAAAGCAAACCTGACGGTAGGTCAGACCTACACTGTACCGGTAGAGAAGGCTTCCGGTGACATCACTTGGACTTCCTCTAACGAGGCTGTAGCTACTGTTGACGCTCAGGGTACTATTACCGCTGTAGCAGAGGGTAGCTCCGCTGTAAAGGCTACTGTAGGTAAGGCTTCTGCTACTGTTGACGTTACTGTAACCGCAGGCGGTCAAACCGGTGGAGCTCCGGATTTGGATGCTCCGGCTGAAGGCAAACTGCTTATTGTGATTGAGATCCCTGCAGGTACTGAGTGCAACGGTATCGCTTTGAAGGGTACTTTTGACGGAAGCGCTTGGTCTGGTGAAAACACTTACCTCGGCGAGGATGGTGCACAGACTCCGGTAGATGGCAAAATCTACAAATTCGAGGCTATCGCTGACTACGCTAACTGGTACAAAGTAGAGATCCCGATGACGGAAGCTCTCGAGTTCAAGGTTTGCTTGATTTATGCGGGCGATGGTAGTTGGCAAGGACAAGGTGAAGACATCGCTCTCCATAGCTGCAACTACTCTTCTGTAGCTCCGACGATTGATGGTGGTCAGTGCAAAGCATTCAATGCAACTACCGGTCTGCTTTACCTCTCTATCGGCAAATGGCACGATTCCGAGTGTGCAGTTAAGGTTGAGCACGATTACGTCATTAGCGTAAAAGTTCCGACTTGCTCAGAGGTAACTCCTGAACTTGTTGGTGAGTTTGACGGATGGTCTGGTACTGCTCTTACCAAAGATGGTGAGGTATGGAAAGCTAATGTCCATGCTTGGGAAGGCTGCGAGTTTAAAGTTCGTGAGGCTGGCGATACGGATTGGAAGAACCAGATCCAGTATTACATTCCTGCTGACCCGGATAATGATGTTCCTTCAACATGGGCTGATGCTCAGAACTCCAAACTGGGCTCAGAGGTCAATGTTACATTGGACTTCTCTAACGGTGAGCAATATCGTTGGACTGTATGTGGCGCAGAGTAATTCCCATCAAATAGTTAGTCTGCTGATATGTTAGATAGATAATTAACTACTCAAAATAGTCAATTAAACAATTAACGAAAGCATACTAACCAAAAAAGATAGCCCGGGCAATCGCCCGGGCTATTTTTTTTTTTTTTGTCTCCTCGAACCCTACGTACTGGTAACGATGTGGTTGCGGAAAAGACTCCTAAATGACTCCTAAATGACTCTTAAATGACCCTTAATTGAGTCTTAAATGACCCTTCAGTAACTCTTAAATCACTCTTAAGTCACTCCATCTTGAAGACTCCTTTGCTGCCTTTCTTTACAATGAATGTGCATTGGCCTGCAAAAGCGTGCATCTCCGGTTTGACGAAACTGTCCAGACACGCTGCATCACCGTTTGCAGCGGCTACAAAACCTTCGCCTTCATACCGTATCATATTGTCTGCAAAGGGACAGAGATTGCCTTTCTTATCTACTACTTTGACGGTATAGTAGCATAACTCCTCCGGATTCTCTTTCTCATTCGCCCATATTACCTCCAAATGATGCGGTTTACCTGCCTTAAACACGAATTGGCGTGCCACTTCATTCCCTTTTTCATCATATGCAACAATCTTAATGGATTTTTTCTTGTACGGCACATCGAACCACATCAAACGGTACCGCGGCAAAAGTTCCGGCCGTGGCGCACTGCCCCATTCGGGAACTTCAAAAGTACCGACTTTCGGCATGCGGCTGACACCCTCTATCGTCTCGCCTTTAGCCAGACGCTCGGTCTCTTCCGCTGTAGCGAAACGCAGTCTGCCGTAACTCTTTTTTCCTACAAACAGCTCTGCGCTCGGATAACTGGTGTAGCAGAACACCGCTACTTTGTCGCCTTTCTTCCAGTTCCAGTGAGGCAGCAGATGCAGCGTCTCGTCCTTTTCATTCCATTGGCTGCGATAGAGCCAGTAACGGTCTTTGGGAAGCGAAGCCAGATCGATAATACCGAAGTAGGAACTATGGCTGGGCCATGCGTCGGTGTCATAAGGCGAGGGCTCGCCCAAGTAGTCAAATCCGGTCCATACGAACTGTCCGAGCGTCCAAGGGTAGTCGTCCTGCAACTGGAAATCCTGTTCGGGCAGACCCGACCATGCGCAGTATTCTACATCGTATCCGCTGGATTGCTGATCCGGATACATGGCATCGGGTTGGATCTTTGCCGGCAGTTTATACACGCCTCTGGAAGAAACGGTGCTTGCCGTCTCGGAGCCAAGAATCATTTTCTGCGGCAGGTTCTCATATCCCTCTATATAGCGGCTTGTGCGATAGTTGAATCCCGGAAGTTCCACCGCTGCGCCAAAACCATTATGGATGACATGCATCGCCTGGTCCATACCGTTTGTCACAGGGCGGGTAGGATCGAGCCGGTGGAACAAATCCTGCAACTCTTTCACAATCCCGATACCGTCCGGCAGCACTTGGTTCCATACCTCGTTGCCGCTTGACCATAGCATGACGGAAGCGTTGTTGCGGTAGTGCTTGACCATGTGGGTGATGTCCGCTTTCCACCAGTCGTTGAACTCTTTGCTGTAGTCGTTCTCTGTCTTGCCGTGGTTCCATACGTCGAATGGCTCCACGCAAAGCATGATTCCCATCTCGTCGCATAGTTCCACTAACTCCGGAGCCGGCATGTTATGACTCGTACGGATGGCATCGCAACCCATGTTCTTGAGCATTGTTAACTGGTGGCGCAGCGCATCTCTATGAACAGCGGCGCCGAGCGGACCCAGGTCGTGATGCAGACAAACGCCCTTGAACTTACGGGTCTTGCCGTTTAACTGGAACCCGTGCTCCGGCGTATAACGGATACTCCGGATACCGAAAGTGGTCGTCTTCTCGTCCAGAATCTTTTCACCACGCATGACCAGCGTGCGTGCTTTATGCAGATGTGGGGTCTCCGGACTCCATAACTGAGGAAGGAACACTTCCGCAATACCATGTTGCCCGCGGACTGTAGCGATCACTTTGTCTTCAAAGATCAGTTCTGTCTTTACCTCCACGTTTTCTTTCTCCGCCGTGGTCTCGTCCACGCCGTTCTGCAACTCCACGTCAATCTCAATGACCGCCCGGTCCTTGTTCACGCGGGGCGTACGGATGAGGACACCGAAAGTAGGAATATGTACCGGGTCGGTTTCTACCAGATGTACATTGCGGTATAGACCGGCTCCGGGATACCAGCGGCTCTGCTGGGGCTTGTTCTCCAAAAAGACATCGATATCTACGCTGTCGCCCGTGATGAGTTGGGGGAGAATATAGCAGTCGAACGTGTTGTAGCCGTAGGGCCAATAGACCATTTCTTCGCCGTTTACATATACGTCGGCATGACTCATGGCTCCATCGAAAACCAGCGTGTAGAACTTGTCCTTGTTTACTTTTACGCGCGTGCGGTAGTGTCCTTTGCCCATCCAAGGCAGACCGCCGCTTCGTCCGGTCTTCCAACTCGGTTCTTTCTCTCCGTTCTGCACAACAATCACTTCCTGCAGGTCGTTCGAACGGTCAAAAGGACCGCTGATAGCCCAGTCGTGCGGGATAGTTACTTCGTGCCATACGGTATCTACACCAGGCATCTGTTCCGACGGCTCTTGCCGGAACTGCCAACTCGTCAGCAGTGTGCTGACAGCTAATAAAATACTAAGCATAATAAAAATCCCTCCCTCCCTTGCGGGGAGGGTGGGGGTGGGGTTTTATTTGAATCTGTATTCCGTTGTCTCATCCAGTTTCTCTCCGGGACGGAGAACTATATCGGGGAAATCGTCATGGTGGATGCTGTCGGGCCAGTTCTGCGCCTCCAGACAGACGGCGTGCTGCTCGTCGTACATAGTACCGCTTTTTCCTTCGTGCCGCTCAATCCAGTTGCCGGTATAAACCTGCAACCCTTTCATCGTAGTCCAGCATTCCATGGTTCTCCCGTCCGCTTCCAGCGTGGCGGCATGGCGCAGTTCCTTTGGCGCATCGTGGTCGCAGAGACACCAGTTGTTGTCAATACCCCGCCATGTAGCGAAGAACGGATCTTTCATCTTGTCTCCCAGACGTACCGGCTGGCGGAGATCCATAGGGGTACCCGCAACAGGCTTGATCTCACCCGTAGGACAGGTGTTTTCGTCAAAAGGCGTAAATTTCTCCGCAAAAACCTGCAGGATATGCCCGTCTATTCTTCCGCTGCCTTCGCCCGCCAGGTTGAAATAGGCGTGGTTGGTCATGGCAACGAGGGTAGGAGCATCGGTCTTTGCCTCATAATGGATGCGGAGTGTGTTGTCTTTGGTGGCTGTATAGGTCACCCATACATCCACATTGCCGGGATAACCTTCCTCGCCGTCTTTGGAGCGATAGTGCAACTTGATCTCATAGATACTTTGCTCCACTATCTCCCATATCTTGGCATTGAATCCCTCAATACCGCCGTGCAGACTGTTCGGGCCATTGTTGACCGGCAGCGAATAGGTCTTGCCGTCCAACTCAAACTTACCGTCTTTGATGCGGTTAGCTACACGGCCGCAGATGGCGTTGAAATAGGTCTCTTGTGTCTGCCATTCTTCCGCAGTACGGAAGCCAAGAACGATGTCCTTGACTTCCCCTTTGCGGTTGGCTACCAGCAGTTTCGTGATCTTTGCTCCGAGGTTGGAGATTTCAACCTTCAGTCCTCCGCTGCTCTTAATCGTATAGAATTGGATCTGTTTCACTGGAATTAAAAATTCAAAATTAAAAATTCAAAATTCAAAATTTATTCCAAGCGGCTTACTCCGTCTCCGATTTCCGCTACATAGAAGTCTGCCTTCAAGCCTGTTTTCTTCTCATATTCGGCTCCTACGAAGGCTTTGAATTTCTCAATCGCTTCGTCCTTGACGAGGCTGACGGTACATCCGCCGAAACCTCCTCCGGTCATACGGCTTCCGAGTACACCTTCCACCTGCCATGCGGCTTCTGCCAGTGCGTCCAACTCAGGACCTGTCACTTCATAGTCGTCGCGAAGCGATACATGGCTGGCAGTCATCAGTTCGCCGAAATAGGCAATCTCGCCTTTCTTGAGCGCCTCCACTGCTGCTGCCGTACGGGCTACTTCGCCTACCACGTGGCGGGCACGTTTCTTCGCAATCGGGTCGGTGATAGCGTTCTCCACTTCGCGCCAGTCCTCTTCGGTCAGTTCGGCGAGGAACTTGATCGGTTTCACTTTGCTGATCTGCTCTACGGCAGTATGACACTGGCGCACGCGGTCGTTATAAGCACCGCTGTCCAGATGGTGCGGGCTGTGCGTGTTGGTAATCACTACTTTGATGCCATCCAACTTGACAGGCACGTGCTCAAACTCCATAGTATCGCAGTTGAGATAAATCGCGTGGTCTTTTTTGCCTTGCGCGGAAGCAAACTGGTCCATGATACCGCACATTACGCCGGCGTACTCATGCTCGCATGCCTGACCGATGAGCGCCAGTTCCGTGCGATAGGCTTTGTCGTCCGCATCTTTCCAACCCATCTCTTCCGTGAAGGCGCGGGCAGTAACAACCTCCATAGCTGCAGAACTACTTAAACCGGCTCCGGCAGGCACATTGCCGTAATAAAGCAGGTCGTAGCCACTCTTCAACTCGGCTTCGGGATGACGGCGATGGATGATTTCAATACATCCTAATGAGTAATTGCACCAAGCGCGGTCCGGCTGCGGAGCAACGGCATCAATATCAATCTCATATTTCTGGGGCATGTTCAGCGATTGGAAACGCAGCACGCGATCGTTATTAGGACGGATCAGAAGCCATGCTCCGAAACTCAGAGCGCAAGGAAAGACACACCCTCCGTTATAGTCTGTGTGTTCTCCGATCAGGTTGACACGCCCAGGGGCAAAAAACATTTTTTCAGCCTTGTGGCCATACGCTTTCTCGAAAGCAATTTGCATTTCTTGTGTAGTCATAATGGTATTATTTATGTATAAATGATAAATTTTGCTGCAAATTTACAAAAAAATTTTGATATATGCAAAAAAAGTATTAACTTTGCCGCGAAAATGACAAAAACGAAGAAATTAACTTTAAAAGAAATACACCATGAGACTAGAAATTCTACTTTATCTATTGATTTTTGTTCTTATCGGCTTAATGCTGGTGTCGTTCTTTCTGGTATGGCATTGGTTCGATGCCCGTGACCAGTTGAAAGTAGTGCGTGAGGCTACGCGCGAGCAGACGATTCATGCCATCCGTCATGCTCACAACAAATGCCGCATTTTGCTGTATGTCAGTTTGATTCTGACCCTCTGCTATCTGCCTATTCCTTTCATGTTAGGCGACTATTACGGAACGCTTGCCTATCCGGGAGTGGTTTTTATTGCCGATTTACTGATATTATTCGGTTTGCGCTCCCGCGCGAAAGCTTATATCGCCGCTATTGATGATTATGTTACCGCCAATGAGGAGCATGTCCATGAGGCGGCTATGCAACGCGAGCAGCAACGCGAGCAATGGAGAAGGGAAGCGAAAGAGTTGAATCCCAAGGCTCTGGCGTATATCAAAGAGACGATGGGGGACAACTACGAAGTATGGTTCCAGCATGATATCCTTGTGAGCCGTAATGTACTGGCTAACAGGGAGGAAGGGCTGCTCTATGCGCAAGGTATCGTCCTGCCGTTCAAGGAGATAATGGAGGTGCGTATGGGACGCAAGGATTTGAAACTCGTTACATCCAATAGCACCTATCCGTTTATCACCATTGATTTCGGCGCGCTGCCTATCAATCCGGAAACAGGTAATACCTATAAGGATGAGATAGCGGCGGAGATTGAGAAGATGATGCCTTAATAGCTCTCTTCAGCGGAAGGGAAAGAACTGTCTTTAACGGCCTCGATATAATTACCGACGGCCGTTTTTATTTCGTCTCCGAGCGATGCGAAATGGCGCAGGAACTTGGGTTTGAAGCCTTGGTTCAGTCCCAGCATGTCGTGTAGTACCAGAACCTGTCCGTCCGTTCCGTTTCCGGCACCGATACCTATAACAGGGCAAGAGACGGCTTTCGTCACTTTCTCTGCAAGTGCAGCAGGTATTTTCTCCAGTGTGATGGCAAAACATCCCGCTTCGTCCAGCAGTTTGGCGTCATGCAGCAGTTTGTCCGCTTCCGCCTCCTCTTTGGCTCGCAGGCCGTAGCCGCCGAACTGATTCACGCTTTGAGGTGTCAGTCCCAGATGGCCCATTACCGGTACACCGACCCGGATCATATGACGAATAGCCGGTACAATTTCCTCTCCGCCTTCTATCTTAACGGCATCGCAACCGCTCTCTTTCAGAATCTTGATCGCGTTACGGACTGCTTCTTCTTCGCTTACCTGATAGCTGCCGAAAGGCATGTCACATACTACCAGCGCATGGCGCGCTGCACGTACTACACCTTTGGTAAGGAAAATCATCTCATCTACGGTGATCGGCAGGGTGTACAGGTTGCCGCATACCACATTGCTGGCGCTGTCGCCCACCAAAAGCATATCTATACCCGCTTCATCTACCAGGGAAGCAAGTGTAAAATCATAACTCGTCAACATGGCGATTTTTTCGCCGTTAACTTTCATCTGACGAATCTTAGCCGTTGTCATACGGCTGTTTTGTACATGTACTGACATATCAATTACCAATTATCAATTATCAATTGTAAATTATCTATCACCGTCCTTTGAGGACAATCCAAATTATCACCGGTGCACCGAACAACGCGGAGACGGTAGAGATAGGCAGGGGGTAAGTGAAAAGCGAACACAATACGTCGCAAACCAACAGCAAGCATGCTCCTATCAGTGCGCTTGCCGGCACTGTCACCCGGTGGTTGGAGGTGCGGAAAATACCCCTCGCGATATGCGGAACGGCTACGCCGATAAAAGCTATCGGACCGCAGAAAGCCGTAACCCCTCCTGCCAGCAGCCCTGTTGCCAAGACGATATAGAGCCGCGTCCGCTCCACATGGATCCCGAGCCCGCGTGCATAGTCTTCGCCTAAAAGTAACCCATTAAGCGGTTTGAGGGCTAATAGCACAAAAAGAGCTCCGGTCAGCAAGATAGGTATCATCATCTGCATATCGCTCCATCCCACGCTGCTCAAACTGCCCAAAGTCCAGACAATGAACAGTTTCAGCGCATCCGGATTAGCAAAATTCTGCAATAAACTGACTAACGCGCCGGCGATGGAGCCGAACATCATTCCTACAATCAACAGACTCACATTGCCGGTCACTTTCCTGCTCACAGCCAGTACCAAAAGCAGTACAAGGGTGGCACCTATGCATGCGGCGACCGGAAGGAGCATGATCATCGTAGAGGACCACATCGTAAGAAATGCCACCCCCAGACTGGCGCCGGAGGAAACTCCCAATGTGTATGGTCCCGCAAGCGGGTTGCGGAAGAGCGTCTGCATGATCAAGCCCGAAACAGACAAGGCACTACCTGCAAGAATAGCGGTAACCGCCTTCGGCAGACGGATGGCATGCAATATATTCTGCTCCATGGGAGTCAGATCTCCCCACGGCCATAACCAAATACTGCCACTGCATATATCCAAACAAAACAGGACCGCCAACAGCCCCGCTAATGCAATAAATATGCCTGTGTTCCGTTTCTCCATAGCAATTCAGCCCGCAAAGTTACAACAAAAATTGCATATACGCAAAAAAAAATCACAATTTGAAGTATTTTGTCGGTAAACAAGGGTTAGTTAAGGTTTAGTCAAAGGTTAGGCAAGGTTTAGGCAAGGTGTAGTCAAGGGGTCGGCAAGGGTTAGTCAGAGTGCTAATTAACCTTATTATCTCGCACTTATGACGCACTTATCTCGCACTTATCACGCACTAATCACGCACTAATTTGAGGAAAAAAGAGAGAAAAAAAGGTGTGCTCCGGACGCAGAAATGCGTTCTACAGAAACACGATGCAAAGATAATACATTTTTATGAAATATCCAAATTTTTTTGACAAAAAAATAATTTTTTTTATAAAAATTTACGAACACTTGCATGTTTGCAAAAAAAGCAGTACCTTTGCAGCGAATTGTATATTGCGATACTATGGCTAAAGAAAAACCGTATATAGCGAAAGAAAAATCCTATATAGCGAAGGAAAAAAAACTAATATAGCAAGTATAGCAAAAGAAAAATCCTATATAGCGAAGGAAAAAACCTAATATAGCAAGTATAGCAAAAGAAAAAAACTATATGTATGGCAAAAGAAAAACCCTATTTGGATAATAACGGTCGTGCGCTGCCGTATCCATGGATTATCAATACCATGCTCTTTATTGTAGGCGGAATGCAGACCGTCCGCTTGCGATTCTGGAGCCGCAAACCGCGGCATGCCGCCGAGAAGACCCTCCGTGATATACTCACTATCTCCCGTAATACCGTCTATGGGAAAGAACATCATTTCGACCGCATCCTGTCAGCAACAACGGCGGATGATTTCTTCCGGCTGTACCGTCTGTATGTGCCTGTAAACGATTCGTTCGAGAGCCTCCGTCCATACGTGGAGCGTCATAAAAACGGCGAGGAGGATGTCCTTTTTCCGGGCAAACCGGACATGTATGCCACAACCTCCGGCACCACCAGCGAACCGAAATGGATACCCATGACCCATAAATATCTCAAGGACGTATATGGCCGAATGAGTCATATATGGACTTGGAATTTTGTGAAACACCGCAACCGCATCTTCGGCGGGCATATTTTTACTACGGTCGGCAAAGAATGCGAAGGCTATGCCCCTGACGGCACTCTGTACGGCTCTGTAAGCGGCGTCCTTGTACGCGACATACCGCCCATTATCAAGAAGCATTATACCGCGCCGGCATCAGTAATGGCAATCCCTGATTACGGCACCCGCAATTACGTACTGATGCGTCTGGCTTTGCAACACCGCGACGTGACTCTTTGGGCTACTGCGAACCCTTCCACTATCCTGGAACTCCTGCGGGCGCTCAATGAGAATACCGAGCAGATGATAAATGATATAGAAAAAGGAACTATCAGCGAGGATGTGGATATTCCGTTCGAGATTCGTTCCGAGCTTGACGCGTACATATCACCGAGACCGGAGCGGGCGGAGGAATTGCGGCAAATCTTAGCCGAAAAGGGGCATCTGTATCCCCGGGATTTCTGGCCGTGGCTGCAATATCTGAGTACATGGAAATGCGGCAACACCAAGATTTATATGGACAAATATATGGACCAGTTCGACTGGGACAAGACCTTCTATCAGGAACTGGGGTATATAGCTACGGAATGCCGTTTCGGTTTCTCGTTAGACGAGACGAACGAGTCGGTTCTCTTCCCGCAGTTCCATTACTACGAGTTCGTAGAAGAGAGTGAATTGGACAATCCCCGGAAACATTTTCTGCAGATAGACGAACTGGAGGTTGGGAAACGCTATTGCGCCTATGTGACGACTTATTCCGGCCTGTTCCGGTATAACATGAATGACCTGGTGGAAGTAGGCGGTAAGTTCCGCGAGACGCCGACGGTGCATATGGTATCCAAGGTGAACGGCATTGTCTCTCTGACGGGCGAGAAATTATATGAACCGCAATTTATGGACGCTGTGCACCAGGCGGAAGAAACCATGGGGGTCAAAACAAAGTTCTTTGTCGGTTTTGCAGATGTGGAGGAGTCCAAATATCATTTCTATTACGAGTTTGAGGACGAGAAGATTACTCAGGCCCGTGCGGAGGAGTTCACGGCGACGGTGGACGAGAAACTGCAGCATATAAATCTGGAATACGAATCCAAACGCCAGTCTTTCCGCCTGCATGCGCCCGAGACGCATATTCTTCTTTCCAATGCGTACGCGCGGTTTAAGGCTGCGTGTCTCAAGGACGGCTTCCGGGACGGGCAATTCAAATTCAACCTCCTCATGCAGGACGAGAAACGGCGGACGAAATTCAATCTTCTCCAACGTTTGGAGTCCGGCTTCGAACGGTTCAGCGATACAGTAATTAACAGAGCAGAAAAGATAGATGAAAGACGAAAAGAGCGTGCCCAGCGCCGCAAAGCCAGAGACCGCAGGCATAGAAGCTGATATAAAAACGGTCATTTTCGACCTGGACGGAACGATGTATGACAAACGCGGTCTTGCCGGCCGTATGGTGCACCGTCTGTGGTGGTGCCTGCCGCTGTTGATGGCGGAGCGTTTTGCCCGCAGAAACGCGCATTATGTCCGTTTTGCCTCGGAAGAGGAGTTCTTCGGCTTTTTCTTCACTACCATGTCCCGCGGTCATTGGTGGGGACCTCGAATAGCGGAAAAATGGTATCACTATGTGTACCTGCCTGCGATGGTGCGGCTGATCCGCAAATACCACCATGTGCGGCCAGAGGCTGAAGAACTGTTGCGTATCTGCCGCGAGCGGGGATTGCAAACCGCAATCTATTCCGATTATGGCGCAGTGACGGATAAACTGGAGGCTTTGGGTATAGATCCGAAGCCGTTTGATCTGCTTGTTTCTGCTCCGCAGTTAGGTGCGCTCAAGCCGTCGGAAGCGTGTGCACGGAGAGTATTAGAGATGCTGGAAGCGGATCCGCAGACCACACTTTTTGTGGGCGACAGAGACGATAAGGACGGCGCTTCTGCAAGAGCAATAGGAGCAAAATTTATGTTAATCGGCAATGGAAATGAATAAGCGATACAAAGATTTGAAGGTAACCCCCGGGACTTATGTGCCGTCGGTGAAGACGGATTTTCCGGAAGAAGATCCGTATGTGGGGTTGTACAAACCGGTCTATGACCGCGATTTTCCTGCGGTGGACGCGAGTTATCCGTATTTCGACGAGTCTCCTGCGAATAAGAGGTTGATATCTCTCGGCTACCTCTTCGTGCTGAGGCCGTTAGGCTGGATTTTGCGACTCAAGTACGGCCTGCGGTGGAAAATAGAGGGGGAACAGAAATGGCATCGGAGTTCGTGTCCTGTGCGGAAATGGCTGCGGCAGTTCGACCTCTCGCATGGCGCGATCACAGTTGCCAATCATTGCTACCGGCATGATTGCGCTTCTGTGCTGACCACTTTTCACGCTTCCAGTCACATGCGTATCCCGATGTTTGCTCCTAATTTCCGGACAAAAGACCAGATATTTCTCCGCATAGTCGGTGGAGTGCCTATCCCTCCACCAGAAGCCGGATTGAGCGCGATGAAAGCATTCAATGCCGCTTTCGATAAATACAATGAGAAAGGCTATTGGTTTCATATCTTCCCGGAAGCCAAACGGTGGGACTGGTATAAACCCCTGAGACCGTTCCAGAAAGGAGCATTCACTATGGCCTATAAGTACAACAAGCCGATATTGCCTTTTGCCATAACCTATCGCCCCAGAACCGGAATCTGGCGGTTGCTGGGGCCGAAAGACGAACCCTTGACTCAGGTAGTTATCGGTGCACCGATATACCCGAATGTTTCCAAACCCCGAGCAACGGAAGTCGAACGATTATTGAATGAAACACACGCAACCATATGCCGTTTAGCAGGAATAGAACACAATTCGTGGCCGTCTCAGCTTTAGTGGGAGCAATGCTCATCTGGTCGGTGAGCGGGATTGCAATCAAACATGCGCTGGCTGTTTTGCCGCCTTTCACCATGATTGTATTGCGGTTCGTGCCTTCTGTGCTGTTGATGCTCGTTATCGGTTTGGTCAGGCGGAAGCATTCGCTTTTTTGCCTCCAACGGATGGAATGGAAAGACCTGCCGCTATTCCTTATTGCGGGCTTTTGTCAGCCGTTTCTCTATTATTTGCTGGAGACATTCACTTACGATGCGCTCAACAGCCCTACGATAGCCGAGACGTTGCTCTCTACGTCCCCTTTGTTGAGTCCGCTTTTTGCGGCTGTGCTGCTCAGGGAAAGGGTGACAAAATACAATATTGTGGGTATTCTGGTTTCTACATGCGGCGTTTTTGCCCTCTCACTTGCCGGAAGTTCGGATTTCTCTATCGGTAATTATTGGGGCATTCTGCTGGCTTTTGCGGCTGTTTCAGCCGCCGTAATAGACTCAATAATGATGCGCAAAGCACCGTTGAAATACAGTTCGCTTTCCTTCGTTTTTTATACCCAGTTGATCAGTCTGCTATTCTTCCTGCCAATCTGGTTTTTGCGTGAAGGACCGGAAGCCTTGAAAGCCCTGGATTGGTCGCAAGCCACTGCATTCGGTTCCGAGCTGAACACTGCTTTAATATGCGTCTCGTATCTCACGGTTTTTGCCAGCGTAACAGCATTTATACTCTTTTGTTTTGCACTGCGGAAAGTAGGAGTGACGCAAGCCAATGCGTTCAATAATATCCGGCCGGCTTTCACGGCTCTTTGGATGTTTCTTTTCTTCGGGGAACACCTCCCTGTTGCCAAGTGGATCGGAATAGGATTAATCATTTTTGGGCTATTTGTGTGCCAGAAGAAAGAAAAAATTGCCGATTATTAAGATTTTTTTGTCTAAATCAAATAAAAATAGTAACTTTGCGCGATTTTGTGTTTACACAAAACGGAATGTGAAATATAACAAACAATAATATGGAAAATATTTACACAGTGGATTTCTTTTACGACCTGCTGTATATCATGTTTATCGTGGGGTTGGTCGTATTCGTATCGCTTTATTTCGTAGATGCGGGATATGGCAAGATGCGTACGGAGAAGTGGGGACCGTCGATGAGTAACAAGACGGGCTGGTTTTTAATGGAAGTGCCGGTATTTCTGGTGGTGCTTTATCTTTATTTCAAGTCTTTTCCGCTATACGGAGGCATAACGAAAAATGTGCCGTACTGGATTTTCTTCCTTATCTTTGAGTTTCATTATTTCCAGCGGTCGTTTATCTTCCCCTTCCTGTTGA
>CALEPS010000117.1 GCA_937910305.1 uncultured Bacteroidales bacterium
GTAAGGACCGTAGCAATCAAACTGGGGCATAAACAGGCTATCCGAGGAGGCGATATAATAATCGCGGCAGGAGCCCGTAGCTCCATTATAGTTATAGCCCGTTTTGGTCAGCAGGTCTTGAAAATTCTGGCGGCTCTGTTCAAAATCCAGATCAGCAAAACCGACCAAAAGCACCAGACTTTTCGGCGAGCCGAACGGAGAGAATGCAGCATTCCCTGCTGCTTGCTCTATCCGGCGGGCACGACGGCGTTGAGCGCCTTGCTCCATCGCTTCTATATCACGGCGTCCTTCCAGTAACTCGCCATCCAAAGACTCGATAAAGGAGTGGAACTCATCTCCGTAAACGCGCGCCATTACCTTGGTTCCGTCGGGTTTCGTGTACTCAAACGGCTCCGGGGATGCCATTACTGCCCATGCACTCGTACTGCATACCAATGCAGCTGCCAAACTAATCAAATATCTTTTCATAAAACTATAATTTTCTTGCCTATGGCACAATTTTTCCAATATAGCGTGCAAAGATACAAAAAAAATCCCACATACGCAAGCAAAAAGATATATTTTTGACTGAATACAAACATTTTGTTCCTTTTCCGGTGTTAAATATGCTATTTAGGGTTTCAATATATAACAAATCAGGCCACCTGTGGGGCAGCCTGATTATTGTTTATTAGAAGAAAACTTATTTTGCTACGTGCAATCTGGTTTTTGAGAGATTCTTCAACATGCGAACCTGCTCCGGATTGTTGATTTTCATAGGAGCAATTTTATGATTTCCACTAGCCTCCGGCAGTAACTCATAATACATGTCGCTTCTTGAGGTAAACTCAAATGGTTCTACGAATGCAATAAATTGGCCCTCTTCATTGCTCTCCATCTTAAGACCATACAAACCTTCGTTTATGTTGAACCAAGTGATATTCATCCGATAATATGCAGCACTACTATTGCCTACCAAGATACCATCTTTGATAAAACCAACATAAGGAACTGATCTTTGTGCATCGAAGTCAAGATAGTCAAGAGTGGTTCCTTTTAACGAATTGTCTCCTTCATA
This sequence comes from uncultured Bacteroidales bacterium, assembly GCA_937910305.1. Classification (GTDB taxonomy): domain Bacteria; phylum Bacteroidota; class Bacteroidia; order Bacteroidales; family Paludibacteraceae; genus Colicola. The sequence continues at coordinate 1,058 of CALEPS010000117.1, forward strand.
TGTGGAATCTGTCAACCATGTACCCCATGCATTAGCGTCAGTCAGAGCGCCCGGTTCGCAGGCACCTTCAGCGGTAGCTTCAATTGTATCCGTGAAGAGCAGAGTAGGCATGTAGTAATAACCTTTCCAATTTCCCTCCTGAATAATAGCAACAGGGGCTTGTACTTCAGCGAAGTAGCCAGCACCACTAAATCCAGAGCCATTAACGAAAAAGATGTCAGAACTCCATACATAGAAAGTGCCAATGAAGTTTTGGGACTTGTAGTAGCACTGATCTTCTTCATCCCAGTGTTGGTACTCTTCTCCAACTTTCTCGGTTTGATCTCCAAACAAACCGATACCGCCCCATGCGAAAACTTCTGAAGCGTCAACAACAGTGACAACGCAAGTATCAGATTGATAGCCTTCTGCGCTGGCGATAATGTTAGCAGTACCGCCTGCAATACCGGTAACCAAACCGGAAGCATCTACAGTGGCAACAGCTTCGTCGTCAGATTTGTAAGAAATAACTACACCTTCTTTGCTCGGATTGAGAGCAGAGCGCAATTTACCTTGCTCGTCTACTGCGATTTCAAGTGTTTTCGGGCTGATAACAACTTTTGCATCTGCTGACGGAGTCCCAGAGTCCGGGTTGTTCTTATCGTCACCCTTACATCCTACGAGTGCAATGCTCGCAATGGCTGCGATAGCCATAAATAAATACTTTTTCATACTTTAATAAATTTAGTTAGTAATATGATTTTCAACTAATACAATTAGTTTTTCTTATGCAATGTTTTGGTGTCCAAGTCGCGGATGAACGGGTTGTAATACAACTCGGAAGTAGGCAACTCGAATGTAAACAAGCGAGGATCTGTGCTCGGAGAAATTGTCTTGTTAGACCGCAAATGGTTATCTCCTAAGTTGACTGCTTCTCCAAATCGACGGAAGGTTTGCAGACCATAGCCCTCTCCCCATAATTCTACTCGCCAGTTGTATTTGATGGCAGCCAGTAATGAAGATGCATCTGTAAGCCCGGCTTTCCAAGCGTCATACTCGGTTTCTTGTCCAACAACTACGCGTTGGTCGGTAATTGCGTAGAGATAGTTCTGTGCGCTCGTCAAGTCATTGGTACGAGCGGCAGCCTCTGCTGCAATCAGATATGCCAACTCCCAACGCATATAGACGTTGTCGCTCAGCCAATCTTTGTCACCTTGAATAGTCTTGCTGGTAGCGGAGTAGAACTTGCCGTCGGGTGCATATTTGAAACGATCAGCATTGCTTTTACCGGATTGCGCGTAATTGTTCCACCAGAATTTGCGGATGTCCCACGCAGGGATAGATTCGTACAATATCTGGTCAATACCCTTTACATCGCCTGCTGAGGCGTAACTATACGAGAAGATATCGCATTGGCCAAAGAAGGATGCCAAGGAAGTGGTGTTTTGTACCGTAACATCCTCGCCCCAGAGCCAGTTCTCATTGGTTACATCGTTAAAACCGGTCGTCAGCACTTCTGCCAGCGGCAGAATATGCGGTGCGCCTTCTGTAATGGCTTTGCCTGCCCATTCAAGGGCTTTGGCATAACTGGAGGCATCAATACCGCCTTTGTTGAGATAAGAGTATGCCAACAAAATCTTAGCGATGTCCGCATTCATCTCTATCTTGGTGTCGCGAGCCCAGAGATAATATGCCTCGTAATACTGGATGGCCGTTGTGAGGTCGTCTTCAATACGCAGATACAAATCGCTAACCGTTGCACGCGGACCACCGATAATGGTATCCTCTTTGGTATCCGCCTCTGTGTAGATGGGGACTGCCAACGCAGAAGGATCTGCTTCGGTAGATACGAAGTAACGGCTCAATCCGGCATATGCCCAACCACGAATAGTTAGCAACTCGGCATAGTAGAAACCATTCTTGTACTCTTCTTCTGTGAGCGTATCGGCATCGAATACCAATTCGGGAAGACCTTCTTTGTCTAATCGGTTGATTGCTCTGTTGCAGGCGCGGATGAATTCATAGTAGTACATCCAGAATGTGCCACGTCGGCCATAGGTACGCATGAGTTCATCGGAAGAAAACCACCCATAGTTCTGGGTTGCTAATGCCATATCGCCGCAAAGCAGGTCGCCATACATGTCAAGCGAACGCTGACCGAAGGCATCGTGTTCGCCTCCGTACGGATAGAGAAGGGTATATACACCTTTCACGGTACCTTCCAACACATTGTCCATGCGGTTGTATTGGTCCTCGGTAATGGTGCTACCGCCCGGCTCTTGGTTCAAGTAGCTGTCGGCACAACTGTTGATTACCAACGCTGCAGCAACAAGTGTGAATACATAAAATATCTTTTTCATAATTTAATCTCCTTTCTAAGTTAGGGTTTAGAATGTGAACTTAACACCACCCATGATGGTTGACAACGGGCTGTATGCGTGGGTGTCCGAAGATCCGGTAAAGGAGGTCATCGGGTTGTAACCGCGGCGTGCAGTTGCAATTGCCAAGTTGTTTGCCGAGATGTAGAGGTTCAGTTTCTGCAATTTGATCTTCTGAATCAACTTCTTCGGGAAATTGTAACCCAATTGTACGTTGTTCAAACTCAGGAACGAGTTGCTTGTCAGGAAACGGGTAGATCCAGCTGTTGCATAACTATCCATATTTCCTACACCATTCGAGAAGCGCGGAATATCAGTCGGGTCCAAATTGGAGAACGTGCCATCGGTTTCCTTAACTCCATGTCCCGGATTATTCTCCGTCCATGCCTTGCGTGCATCAATATGCCAGTTGTGATTACCCACCTGATCATTCGCCATCAAGGCAATATAAGTATTATCATAGCCGTATCCGCCAAGTTGGTACGAACAAGTAGCAGAAAGGGTTACGCCATATACCTCAAGGTCAAAACCGATACCGCCGGATATAGTAGGAAGATACGATTTGCCGATATATTGGGAAGTCGCCATGGAGTAATCTTCGGTCTGAATCGTCTTTAAATACTGTTCCGGATTCTCTACTCCGGCATCTTTCTGCTCCTCAATCCATTGGTACAACGAAGGTATATAGTTGTACTCATTATCGTTAATCTGGGCTCCGAATTCGCCATTACGGGAGTCATAATATGCCTCAAAGATAGAGTTACCATTCTCCGGGTTTACACCGAGGTATTTAACGGTATAGTGGTCATACAGAGAGTGTCCCACAGACATCGCACCGTTCATGATCATACGGTGATCCACACCATTGGCATCGGTGTAATCCACCGGCATCTGGGTCATGTAGTTCTTGTAATGCGCACCATTGAGCATGAAGTCCAATTTGACATTACGCATATCTACAGCATGTACCTTGAATCCGAATTCCACACCTTGGTTCACCATCTTAGCATCGTTGGTAGGAATAGAGGTGTAACCGAGTGAAGGTGCAACGGCACGCGGGAAGAGCATGTTATCCGTCAGTTTGTAGAAATAATCCAACTCCATATCCAGATACTTCCCGATTGAGAGTTCCAGACCGAGGTCCACGATATTGGAGCGTTCCCATGTAATGTTCGGGTTACCCTTGGAAGACTCAATGAACGAAATCTGGTCGTTCAGGTTCTGGATGGAATAGGTGTTGGTATAGCTGTAGAGCGAGTTGATCTGGTTACCCAATACACCCCAACTCAGACGCAGTTTACCATCCTTCAACCAATCTTTTGCGTCGCTGTTCTCAATGAAATCTTCGTTCGTGAAAGTCCAAGCAGCACCTACGGAACCGAAGTGACCCCAGCGGTGACCTTTGGCATAGCGGGAACTACCATCCGCACGGTAGTTGGCGGTAATGGTATAACGCTCTTTATAACTATACATTCCGGTTGCAAAGTATGCATCCATTGCATAGCGTGTGCTGTTACCCTCGATCTCATTCATCTTAATCGCATTACTGAGTTCAATGCTGCTTCCGTCTGCCATGTAGGATTTATATCCGTATGCGGCATTGGCAAGATACAAGTAGTTCTCGTGACCCGCCATTACACGAATGGTATGATCTCCAAAGGTGTTGTTGTATTCCAACATCTGTTGCGCGGAGATGGTGAACATATTCGAATATTGCTGCAGAATACGACCAATACCTCCTGCATCACCATAATACTTGTTGGTCATGTCCGAGTAGCGGTTGTTATAGTAGTGCAAGCCGGCATTGAGGGTGAATTTCAAACCTTTGTAGAGTTTGAACTCCAGCGAAGTCTTGGCATCCACTTCATGCTGCTCTTGGGTCTCTTTATCCAAGCGGAGCGAACCGGCTGGGTTGATACCCATACCGAAGGAACGGCCTAACTCATTACCATAGTCATACATCGGCTGACCGGTACGCGGGTCGATAGCGATATTGCCTTCGCTGTCGCGCAAATAAACCGGATAGATGGGCGGGATGGCATTGACATAATAGAAACCATTGTTCATGGCGCC
>CALEPS010000118.1 GCA_937910305.1 uncultured Bacteroidales bacterium
CAAGATGGCGGGATAGCTCAGCTGGTTAGAGCGCATGATTCATAATCATGAGGTCCCCAGTTCAATCCTGGGTCCCGCTACAAGAACCACCGACAGGGTGGTTTTTTTACAAATCATTTGAGTTCGGGGTGCCCAACAAATGGCTGAGATTATACCCGTTGAACTTGAACAGATAATGCTGTTAAAGGAAATGAAAACATTTCATCATTTGGACATGTACCATTTGGTCATTTATTTGGTCATTGGTACCTTTGCTGCGCAAATGAGTGCGCAGACCAACGCGCAAGAAGCGCAAGTTTCCCGACAAGACACACTGTCCGCAAGCGATTTTCAGCTTGATGAGATTGAGGTAAGTGCCAAACGCGTACAACAGACGACCCTCTCCCACCAAGTAACGAAAAGCGAGGATCTGAACCGTGAGAACACGGGTCAGAACTTACCGTATTTATTGAGCACCACTCCCGGTTTACAGGTAACGAGCGATGACGGTTTAGGCGTAGGATACACGTATTTCCGTGTGCGCGGGACCGACCACACACGTATCAACATGACCGTGAACGACGTGCCTCTGAACGACGGAGAGAGCCAGTCTGTCTTCTGGGTGAACATGACGGATATGGCCTCGAGCATGAGCAGTATAGATGTGCAGCGTGGCGTTGGCACCAGTACGAACGGTTCGGCATCCTTCGGCGCGAGTCTGAACATGCAGACCAACGAGCCGTCAGTAGTCAGCCGACAGTATTCAGAGGACCGGAGCCGGTTCATGATTGCTTTCAACGGGGGTATGTACAAGACATTCCGCGAGATGGTGAGCGCGCACATAGTACTTCCCGGTCAATGGGTAGCCAACGCTCGTTTCAGCAAGGTCAACTCGGACGGTTTTCTCTACCATTCGGGCAGCGACCTGTACAGTTACTACGGTGATTTCGGCTGGTACGGGAAGAAGACACAGGTAGTGGCACGTATCTTCGGCGGCAGTGAGAAGACCGCTCAAGCATGGGAAGGAGTGGATTATGAGACCGCTTATGGGATCAATGGTGCAGACAGACGCACGAACCCCGCCGACTCGATGAATTATGACCTGTACGCCCAACAGAACGCGCAACTCGCTATTACACATCGTTTCACTCCCCAATGGAGTCTGAACGCCACCCTTCACTACACCCACGGCAAAGGTGACTACGAGCAGTACAAGCGGAAGAGTTACAGTTACTGGGGGCTCAGCGACAGCGGCAAGAGTTACGGTTTTTATCAGAAATGGCTTGAGAACCATTTCGCAGGAGCCGTTCTCTCCGCCAAGTATATATCCGAAAACGTAGATGCGCAATTCGGTGCTGCGGCGAACGATTATATTGGAGCCCACTGGGGTATTCTGGACTATTTAGAGACACCTTCCGCCACCCCACTTCCTTTCCACTACGAATACTATCGCAACTCCGCCAACAAGATTGATTTCAACACGTATGCGAAAGTCAACTGGCGAGTGATCAACAAAGCTCAGGAGAAACTGGCGTTATATGCCGACCTGCAATACCGTTTCATCCGTTACACGATGAAAGGTATAAGTGACGACAGCATGACTGAATTGCCGTTTGCCAAGGATTTTCATTTTTTCAACCCCAAAGCCGGTTTGACCTACCAAAATCACGGGCACCTGCTATCAGGTTCGTTCGCCATGGCTAACCGCGAACCCAGCCGCGCCAACTACACAGAAAACATCATCTACGATCCCTCTACGCAGTCTTATATAGGCAAGATGCCCCAAGCGGAGACTTTATATGACTATGAGTTAGGCTATACGTACGCGCATACGCGTTTTAATATAGGTCTCAACCTCTATTTCATGGATTACGACAACCAGTTGGTACTGACAGGGCGCGTAAACGACGTAGGTAAACAGAGCACAACGAACGTGAAAGACTCCTACCGGATGGGTATGGAACTGATGGCCGGCGTACGGATAACCAACTGGTTCAGATGGGAAGGAAACATGGTTGTGAGCCGTAACAAGATACAGAACTATACGGAGACTATCACCCGTTATGACGAGAACTGGGAATGGGTAGGAGAAGAAGAGGTGTTCTTCAAAGAAACGACTATCGCTTTTTCTCCGACCATCACAGCGATGAGCCTCTTTACCTTTGACTACGCAGGTTTTGTAGGAACCATTCAGACGAACGTCACGGGCAAACAGTACTTGGACAACACTCAGAACGAGACCGCTGCGCTCAAAGCCTACACGACGACGAACGTACACTTGGAGTACAGCCTGCCGATAAAACAATGGTGCAAAGAGAAAAAAGGAGTGCCAAACATCAAACTGCTCTGCCAACTCAATAATATCTTTAACGCAAAATATGCGTCAAACGGCGGTAGCGACTGCTCCTATTTCCAGGACGGCAAAGCATGCTGGCCATGGTACTACGCGCAAGCAGGCATCAACGTCCACGCCGGCTTCGTCGTTAAATGGTAAACAAAATCGTCCGCTACGTGAGGACGATTTTTTGTTTCGGGAACTATTTTAATGTGTTTTGAGTGCTAAATGAGTCGTAAATGACCCGTGAGTAAATTAGCACTCTATGTCGAGTTGGAAACGCAATCATCACGGGACCATCCTAGGACGACGTCGGCCCCACGCCTGCCTCACGCCGCGGCTCAAACAAATTTATGCCAATGTCCGGGACAATTCGAACTTTAACCCGAGTGCATCAATGATACGAAGGACAGTAGAAATAGAAGGATCTATCAATCCATTTTCAATCCGAGAGATATAACTCTTATTTGCACCTATGCGGCGCGCCAGTTCGGCTTGTGTCACATGTTCTTCCTTTCTGGCTTCTTGTAAGATAAGCCCCATGTAGTAAGCACGCGCTTGGTTATTGAATTCCTCGCGCTCGGGAGTACCCAACTCGCCGTGTTTCTTTGCTAACACAGCACTATAACTGGTCAAATTAGGATTTGCTTGCATAATATTCCTCCTTTAGTTTGATAGCTTTTTCTAATTCTTTTTGAGGTGTCTTCTGGCTCTTCTTCTGGAAACCATTGAACAACACCACAATATTTCCGTCATCAAAGATAAAGAACACACGATAGATGTTACTCTCATATTCCGCGCGCAGTTCATATATATCGTTGCGCAGATACTTTACAAATTTCTTGCTTACTTTGTCCTGCGTTTCCAAGAGAGAAAGGGCATACTCAATTTTTGTGACCACTTTCTCAGACAAGGACTCAAGAAAATCGTAAAAGTAGTTCTTATACACGAAGATTTCTCTCGTCATTTTTACCTTTATTCAAAATTCGGTGCAAAGATACAAAAAGTTTCAATATCATGCAACTTTTTTGCTTACTTTTTTAATTTTTTCTTTATTTTTAGCCCCAAAGGGTCAAAAATGACTTAGCGGGCGAGGTTGAGGACTTTGTGCGCACGGTCGTTGACCTTGACGATATAGCCGTTCTGATAGGTGAGCGGGGTGGTGTATTCGTACCCGGATGCGACAGCCTGATGGATCAGTTTGCCGGAAGCGGAATAGACGGTGATCCTGTCGCCCGCCACCAAGCCGCGAACGAAGAGCGAACCCTCATAGGAATAGACCACGTATTGGCGTGCGCCGTCCTTGTCGGTCTTGGGGAATCCGCCGATACGGAAAGCAAAGCGGTCATTGGTCTCTCCCGGTTCGAGTTCGACGGTATAGTCCTCCTCCTTCAGGTTCGTAAAGCGGTTCAGACGGTAGTCAATGAGCCAGACGTATTCATACCCGGCAAAGGCTTCTTTCTCGGGCAGAGAGAAATCAAGTACCATTTGGTCATTTACCATTTGGTCATTTTGCGGGATATACACACCGAGGGGTATGTCCACCTCGGTCGGTGCGGCTCCGAGGAGCGAGATACGCGAGGTGCGGGCTGCATCCATCATATAGAGTTGCGGCGCAGCGGTGTTGGTGCTCCATTTGATACCGTCCCTGCCGTAGTTATACCGTACATCCTTCCGCGCAGCGGCGTCCGGGATAGCGGTGAGGAAATCGGAGAGACAAACCCCACCCGACCTCCCCTCAAGGGAGGTGGAAACAGGCGCATGCGCAGGCATGGGCGATGGGGTAGGAGTGGCGGGTCGTGATACCATTCTGAGGATAGGACGGGAGGCCTTCTCATTGCGGTCGTAATAGGGCAGGTGGAAGACGAGTGTCTCTTTGTCCTTGGTGGTAGCGGTCTGGGTGAAGAACGCATTGCCCATCGCCATAGTAGCGCCCTTGTCCCAGGAACGGGAGGTGTACATCTGGTCGCCGGAAGTAAGATAATTGCCCGCTCCGTCCATTTGGTAGAACACATGGGGAATATACATTTGACGAAGGTAAGTTTCTCCTTCCAAGATTGTATCGGTACGATAGTTTGACACGAGCCACGGCAGGCCCTTCATGTTCCATCCCATATCCTCCTGGCGCGTGAAGTTAAGATCATTACCGGTACCGGCTATGCGCCAGTCGTACTGGGTGAGGAAGACGTATTTGTCGTCGGCGTCCTCGGTATAGGCATACTGTCCGAGCGCGGGAGCGAAGGCGGTGAAGCGCAAGACGGTATCCTGCGTAGTGCCGAAATCCATGAGATAGCCCTGGGTAGCGGTTCTGTTGAGCGTATCGACAGGCAGCCAGAGGGAGGAGTTATCGGTCCGGAAGGTATAGTCTTTCTCCGATCGTGCAGCGCCGGAATAGAGATACCACCGTGTAGGCAGCGGGTTGAGCGTCTGCTCCAGTATATCGGAGGAGGGCTTATAGGTAGTAGCGATGACGTTCGCCACCGAGTAGCCGTACGGCAGAGCGGTCATGGAGTAGCGCTGGTTAACGAAGCGTTTCTCCGCGGCGAGGTAGTTGAGTTGCACCGTGTGGCCGTTGCCGTAGAAGGACGAGCCGGGTTTGAGGAGCATGTATCCCGGACGGAGTATGATCGAGTCTCCATTGAAATCGATAAAGTCCTCTTCTTTGTACTGCATCGTCATCGCGCTGCTATCCATGAGATAGACGACGGATCCCGGGTGTGGGTATTGGTGTCCGCCGTAATGGGAGGTAAAGGCGGTGGTGAGCCGTTTCTCCGCATGTGCGTTACCGATTTCCTCGGCGGTACGGATGACCTCTGTCCTTGCCGTTATTTCCATGACGGTTTTCGGTTCAATCCGCCAGGTCTCCAATGCTCCCCTATCAACGGTAGTGATCCGGCGTGGGTTGCCCAGTATATCGCGGTCCAAGCCGAAGCAGACCGTGCTGTCCGTTTTATAGCTATTAAAGGCGGCAGGGAGGTTGTCCATCTCCACGCCGGCGTTGATCTCTTTGGAACGCTCGTGTAGCTGGTAAGCTAGCGGGATATTGGCGGTCTGGTAGGCAGGCAGGGTATAGACATTGCCGTCCGTGAGATACGGCGCGAAGCAATGGAGGTCGGAGGTATGTCCGGCGATATTATTGACGGACGCGTCGGCGGTAGTAGCCGAGAAGTCGATCGGTGTATCGGTTGTCTGCGCGGTAAGGACGGTGTTATTGAGCGCCAGGCCATTGGCACCGAGGCGCAGTACGGTAGTCGCCGTATCGGCGTAGAAGAGGGAGTTATAGACGAGTCCCTTCTGTATGTCGGCTACGGGCACGCCGTCCGTCTTATTGTCCGTGAAGATACAGTTGCGCACGGCAGCATGCTCCTTATCCAGCACAACGGGCGATTCGGTGAGCGTCTTCTTCGGATTAGTGATCACAAATCCGTCGAGGAGGAATCCCGTCTCATATTCTGCTCCGGAAGCGGTGGAGACAGAGGCGATCCGTGTAGGCGTAGCATTCGGCGAGGCGACTCCGGTTACCTTGGCGCGCACATAATTGACATAATGGCGGCAGCCCTCGTTGGTGTATTGTTTAGCGACGGTATCGAGCCATGCGGTATCGTTGAATCCCGCGGGTATGCTGCCATAGACATTCACGCCGTCTCGTGCGACGATATGGTATTCATCCGTTGCTTCGTATGAACCTTTGACAAAGACATAGGATTTCCGTGTTTCGGGATTGCCCACTTCTTTATTGAGATAGGTATAAAGGGCGGCAGCGTCGATAGCGTTCTGTAGTTGTCCCTGTCCGAAGGGGGAGAGCCATGAGGAGCCGTCTCCGGCGGTAGCGGCAGGCATATCCGGCTGTACGTACAGCACGCGTTGGAGGACGGCGAGGCACTCGTATGCTCCGCGTTCCATACCTTCTCCATAGACACGCGGTTTGGCAGCGAGATCGCTGTCGTTAGCCAGTCTATAGACGGGCACCGATTTGAATCCGTTGGAGCGTCTCCAGAACTTACCAACCGTTGCGTCACAGGTATCGGGATAGATGCGATAGAAGACATGCTTGCGATAGAGGGTGGTATCGGCGAGGTTCATGGTCCTGATACTCGGGTTGATATGGAAATCGCGTGCGCGCCGCTCTTCCGCCGTAGCGGCTGAG
>CALEPS010000119.1 GCA_937910305.1 uncultured Bacteroidales bacterium
TGCAGCAGAGCTGCTATTTATCGCTTCGCTGTTTAGATGAATCCGGTTGACCGAGAGCGCGAGGTTCTGACCGTAGTTATAGCCGTCCACCATCACTTTGGTGTTCGGAGCTACGAGCGCCGGTTTCTTCTTGAACTTCTCTTCTAACAGATGAATCGCTTTCTCCATCGGTTCGTCGAACAGCCAATAGATCAGACCGAGCGCAAACATATTCCGGCATTTGAGCACGGATTTATTATCTATGCCGCTGTCCTTCAGCGCCTCCTTGGTCAGAGTCGTCAACGCTACCGGCACTATTTGTACGGTATCGGGAATACCCAGTTCTGTGAATGGATTAGGCGTGTGATACTGCGCTTTCTCCAGATCTTTGTCGGTCAGCGAATCCGTATCTACAATTAGAATCGCGTGCCTGTGGAACAAAGAAAACTCCTCATCAAAGTGCGCCTGGGGATGGTTGAAATGCGACCCTAAGGTACATACCTTCAGCGCCGCGGCATTCATCGCCACCACTACATCCGCTTTGTCACCGGAGGTGTAGACCTCCTGTCCTAACTCTACTTGGAAAGCACTTACGCCGCCTAATGTACCTTGCGGCGCGCGTATCTCTGCCGGGAAATCCGGCAATGTGGAAATCTCGTGACCCATCTCAGCCGCCAACTGGGCAAACATATTACCCGTTAACTGCATGCCGTCGCCCGAATCTCCACAAAATCGAACTACTACTTGTTTCACTTTTCCTGTGTTTGGTATTAAATCTGCTGCAAAGGTACTGCTTTTTTCTTAAATATGCAAGATTTTGTGATATTTTTCCGAAAAATAGGACGTGATCGGAGGTAGTACAGGTCGGCAGAGCCGATGTCGGAATATGATTCCGACGCAATTAACGAAGGGCGGCGTTTGCCAAACGCCTGCAACTACCAAGAATCTATGGAGGAATAGTATCCCACGTAAAAGAAGAAAGAACCAGCCTGCTCCTCATCTGAGCAGGCTGGAGATGCTACATTTTGATACAAATTATTAACGGACAAGGCGGACTGAAGAACCATATCTGCGTGGTAACTCGCACATATACACACCGTTCGAACCGTTAAAAAAGAAGCGCATGCCCCACGCGTTCTCCGAACCATTCGGTGAGGATGACCAATAGTATCCGTACGAGCCCACACCTTCCACATACGTAATGTGGCTGACACCAGCAGCGGGCAACGTTATAGAATTGTTATTAACTCCTGTTACCCGATACCCCATACCTGTCCATGTCCATTTACACTCATTCACCAGTTCCATCCATTGTTCTTTAGTAGGCATATTTTTCTCAAACAGGCTCATTGCCAAATCATAATCATAGAATCCGTTCTCGTCATTTGGATTCATCTCATTGGCATTTTTCCACTTTGTACCGGAAGACAAACCTAAATCCACATAATCTCCTTTGGTAGTAGAACCGCTACCGTTTTCTGTGTCCTTTTCGCATGCCACCAGACATAATGCAGCGGCAAGCACATACAATAATTTTTTCATTGTTTTATAAAATTAATTTCCCTTCTTACGCCTTCAGGGATTGGCATAGAAAAAGTGCGAACTTTCGCTATTTATCATATTGGTTCTCTCAGGCTACCACACCCATGTGCTCCAATATATGCAGAAAGTCCACACTTATCGTGTGAACATTCGCTATATCTCAGAAGCACATTTCAATTTGTGGTAGTATTGAGAGAATCCTTAATAAAGCAAATGCTTATTTTATATGTCGTTTGTCTGTTGTTTTATGCCATAGGCGGGTGGTTGTTTCAATTTATTTTTGCTTGTAACCTAATTCTAAAAGTAATTCATCAGCCAAATACTCATCGCTGAAACAATACATATCGGCTACGCCGTTGCTGATGAGGTCGTATGTGGTGGAATCGTAGAACTGGCCCAGTGCCTCTTCATACGAAAGTCCTGCTTGCTCAGCAAAGAATCATAGCTGAACTCCTTTCTGTCGCATAAGCGACACTAAATCATCCACTATATATTCCTTAAAGAAAGAATGCAAGACATCGTAACATGGCACAATATAACCATCTATCATACCTGCGTTCTGCA
>CALEPS010000120.1 GCA_937910305.1 uncultured Bacteroidales bacterium
TATGTTATGCGTGATGCTTTTTATCGGTCTATTGGAACACAATCATGCCCAGTCGGCAGGATTTATCATGGCGGATAACCGGATACCGTTCTTTATTCCGTCTCTGGCAAGCGGAGCGGCAACGGTTGTATTATTATGGCTGTTCCTGAGTCCGTTGCAAATGGGTGTCTGGGGACTGATCTTGGCTCCGGGTATCGCACAGCTGGCATACCAGAACTGGAAATGGCCGAGCGTGGTAATCAAAGAATTATGGGGAAAATGAAAGAGTTATCCGTTGTCATAGTAACCTATAATTCCGAACCGGATATCTACGGGTGTCTGGATGCGCTTTTTGCCCATAACGATATAGGCGATGCATTGGAAATCATCGTGGTAGATAATAACAGCCGCGATTTTACACACATGCGAGATGAGATTGCGCGGCTGTACGGCGAAAAAGTAATCGTGCTGAGCAATTCCCAAAACGGCGGTTACGGTCAGGGTAACAACATCGGCATCCGTCATGCTTCTTCCCCTGTTATCATGATTATGAATCCTGATGTGAGAATCATACAAATCTCGCTGAAAGACATTGTGGCACAATACAAAGAAGACGCAAATCTGGCGATATTAGGATTCAAACAAATCGTCAATATGGCAGGCAAAAGAGGCTCCTCTTTCTCGCTCTTAAATCATTATAATGGTTTCACACGGCTGATAGGAGGTATATTGGCAAACAGACTGGATTGTTTCTGCTGGAAGCACATGTATTTCTGCGGCGCGTGTTTTTGCGTGCGCAAAGCAATGTTTGAAGAAGCAGGACTATTTGACGAACATATATTCCTATATGGCGAAGAGAATGACATCCATTATCGGCTACACACCTCTTGTCCTCAAGCGCACGATCTATACTGCAAAAGAAGTATATACCTACATCCAACAGAAGACCGTCCTTATTCAGAGAAAGCCGTACAAATGCGCATTCAATCCAACGAATATGTAATGCAACAACAAGGACGCGCAAAAGGCACCTATATCCGCAGCGAGGAAGAAAGAGTCAAATGGGGGAAAAGATTATTCGGGAATGCTAAATAGAGAACGCATCATAGAACGCTTGCAATGGCTGATATTGCTGTTGTTATTTGCTTACGACGGGTTCACGTATCTGCCGGAAGAGAGTAATTTCGCTTTGATAAAAAGCGCATATTATGTATTGATTTTCATTGCGTTCCTTTTTATTATTACCTTGCAGATGCGTTCAGGAAAAGTGGAGTTCAGACGCATAGGGAACCTTTCTTTTCTCATACAACTGTTCATCTGGCTATATTTCTTGCGGGTATATTATGATTTCATGATAACAGGCGTAAAACAAGAGATAGTAACCAATCCTTTTGCTGCGGTATTCCTATATGCCAATGCGGCTATTGTCCCATTCTACGGGTTCGCATTCTTCCGTTGGGAAGGAATGGATTTGCGCAAACTGAATACAGCCTTACTGTTCATTTTTCTGGCAATGGGAATGGTCAGTTTGTCCTATATTGTGACCGGTAAAGCATTGGAATACATCGGTGCTGATGGACGATTCATGGGAAACGAGTCAATGGACACGATTGCCTTCGGCCATTTGGGCACCACCATTACCATCTTGGCACTGTCTTTGTTCTATCAGCGCGACATCCGGCTATGGCATAAACTGGTAAGCGCTTTTGCTATCGTTGTAGGTTTGTTCGTATCCATAGCAGCCGGTTCACGCGGAGCTCTTGTTGCCCTCATTGTTTGCTTTATTGCCTATTTGTACATGAACGGGCACAAGATGAAAATACTCATCGGATTGCCTGTCTTAGCAGGATTATTTATATTGCTTCTGCCTATATTGAATGACATATTGATCTCCTATGACAACCAGGCTTTGGACCGCTTGTACAACTCTATCTACGATCCTAACAGCATGGAAGCAGGCGTGACCAGCGGACGGGATGTGCTATACCAACAGGCCTTTGAGAATATATGGGAGAACCCCTTTGTAGGTTCATCACTTTTTATCAAAGGCGAATATGTACATAACAGCGTCTTGGAGGCCTTTTTAGGAACCGGTATTTTCGGCGGGGCACTCTTTGTTGTTATTATTATTAGCGTACTTATTTCTGCATTTCGGATGGGAGAGCAGGACAAACGGTATCTTTTTGTTTCGCTGTTGTTTATCCAATATTTGACATACAGTCTGTTCTCGCGAACGCTTAGTATGCTGCCTTTGTTTTGGCTGTCTATGTATTTAGTGCTATATTTAAATGCCGCAAACGATGAAAGTATCCGTGATCATACCATGCTATAACCAAGCGATATTTTTGCCCAAAGCAATCGCTTCCCTTCAAGCCCAGACGCTTGAGGAATGGGAGTGTATTATCGTGGATGACGGCTCTACGGACAACACCGCCGAAGTGGCATCTAATTTGGCTCTTCAGGATTCACGAATACGATTGTTACAGAAAATCAACGGCGGTAGCGCCAGCGCACGCGATTTGGGACTGCAACATGCACAAGGCAAGTATGTCCAATTTTTAGACGCAGACGACTGGTTGGAGCCGGAGAAACTGGCGCGGCAAGTAGCACTCATGGAAGGCGAGAACCTGGATATCAGTTATACAGCGTACTGCTCGGAAGATAGTCAAGGAAAACGTACCCTATCGCGTGCCGTACGACTGAATATGTATAATATCTTGGTACGTTGGGGATTAGGAGCTTCTGTTCCTATTCATAGTTTTTTGTATCGAACTAATTTCATAAAAATGCATAAGCTTACCTTCCAAAATCCTTGCCGGTTCCGGGAGGATTGGCGATGGCATATATTATGCTATGAGAAACATCCCAAAACGGCTGTAATACCCGATTATTGTGGCGCAATATATCTCCAAAACGAACTAGGTAAAACGGGCTCATATGTCCGTATGCAAGAGGGGAACTTTGCATTTATGGCATCTATGGCTAAGCAACTGAACGGAACATATAAATTCTTATGGGTATTCCGGATATCCGAAGAACTCTGGATTTGGATGCTCCGTATGTTCAAATACAGAAGCACTAAAATCGCGAAGAGTATATTCCTGTTAGATATCGCATGGATCGTTGCGGCTATTCTACTGATGCCTATTTCGTTTTGGTGGATCGTAGTCTATTTCATTAAAACCTATATTGCGAAATGAAAAAGATTCTGATTATATGTGTCAATTATAATTCCTACGGTGCGCTCCATGTTTTTTTGGAGTCCATTGATTGTGCGGCTAAAGAGGTAACACAATCCATGGAGATACATGTTGCCGTAGCAGACAACTCTTCTGATATTCAAGAAATAGAGGAATCCGTATATCCTGATATTCATATTGAGAAATATGTTACGAAACAAAACTTGGGATATCTGGGTGGTGCGCGATTTACATTAAATAAAATATCAAAGACCGATTATAACGGATATGATTATGTTGCAATTTCTAATGTTGACGTGACATTAGATCCGTCCTTTTTTGCTCAATTAGAGACTATCAACTTATCAAATGTAGGATGGATTGCCCCATCCATCATCTCTCATAAGGAAAATAAAGATCGCAACCCTAAAATACTGACCAGACCATCTAAAAGGCATCTTCAATTGGCCAAACTGATTTATCTTACGCCGCTTGTTTACCATCTATATGTTCGGTTGTTTTACAAGAATAGACCTGCGCCTAAAATTATGGGACATGAGATATATGCAGGTCATGGATCATTTATGCTTTTTAGTAAGCAAGCAGACATACGTACATTCATTGATCAATTCGAACCATTCTTGTTCTGTGAGGAGCATTTCTTTGCAGAAGAACTGCGTAAAAGATCTTTGACGATAGAATATCATCCGGAATTGGTAGTTTATGATACGGATCATGTATCTACTTCTACTATTCCATCCTATACCTATTGCAAATATAATAAAGAAGCTATTTCATTCATCATAAAAAAATACTTTGTATGACAAAAACCGAGCGATACATATATGACATGGTAAAATCCACACCATGGCTAAAAGATCTCATTAGGAATATATATCAATCTTTCTTTGATTTGCTTCCAAAAAAGAAAGAGTTATTTGCCGATGAATACGATTATAAAGAGCATTTCTTTTTAGGATTCCATGACGTACAACCATTTTCAGAAGATGGTACTAAAGTGTTAGCACAACGTGCTGAAATTGAAGGACACATGCCTTCTGCAAATGATGTATTGCACATTGGCTATCTTGATTTTAAAGATGGACACTTCGGCGCATTTCATCATGTTGCCGATTCGTTTGCGTGGAATTTTCACAAAGGATGTCGTTTGCAGTGGAAAGATACAGATCACTTGATATTCAATACACGCAAAGAAAATAATGTTTACGCAGTGTCTGTAAACATTTTAACTAATATAACAACACCCTATTCATTCCCGATTGATACCGTTTCTCCTGACGGGCAATACGCAACAACCCTTAATTATCATCGCTTAGAATACCTAATGCCAGGGTATGGTTATCTGCATATGGGAGAAGAAGAAATCCTCAAACCTGCCCCTGCAAATGATGGATTATATATAGTTAAATTTGAGAACGAAGAGAAGAAACTACTTTTTTCCTACAAGGAATTAGCAGAGGAAACTGATAATACAACTCAATTATTTCATTATATAACGCATAGTTCATTTTCTAAAGATGGAAGATATATTGCTTGTTTACACAGATATATCTCATTGCAAGACAAAGACAAAAGGACTACACGCCTGATTATATATGACCAAAAAACAAGCAAACATTTTTCACTTCCAACTCAAGGAATGGTTTCACATTATGTGTGGAATTCCGATAACCAGATTGTCGCTTATTGCCGAATAGACGGACAGGATTGTCATGCCCTCTTTAGTATTGCCGAGGGCAAATGTGTCGCTGCCTCTCCTACTGTTCCTACCGTCCTTAATTCTGACGGGCATCAATCATTTATTGACAATAACTCATTTGTCACGGATACTTATCCTGACAAATACAGAATGGCAAAACTATACAAGGTCGACATCCCTTCACATTCGGTTACTTTATTAGCCAGTGTGTATTCGCCAAAACAATTCCAAACAAAAGATATGTATAATCATATCGCATGCGATTTGCATCCGAGGGTATCAAGAGATGGAAAATTTGTATGTTTTGATAGTCCTAGAACCAGTGTGCGATCACTATATATCATTAAATGCAAATAAAATGGAACTAGTCTCTATCATAATGCCCACGTATAACTGCGGTCGGTTCATCCGTGAATCCATCGACAGCGTACTTGCCCAGACATACACCAACTGGGAGTTGCTCATTGTGGACGATTGTTCGACGGACAACACCGCAGAGATTGTTGCGGCGTACAAAGATTCCCGCATCCATTACCTGCGCAATGAGCAAAATATGGGCGCTGCACTCACGCGCAACAGAGCACTCCGGGAAGCGAAAGGACGCTATATTGCTTTCCTTGATTCGGATGACTTGTGGCTACCCGAGAAAATGGAGAAACAGATTGCCTTCATGGAGCAAAACGGTTATGCTTTCACCTACCATGAATATACTGAGATAGATGAGGATTCCAAACCACTGGGCGTGTATGTGAGCGGAAAGAGACAGGTCGGTCCATGGGGGATGAAGAGTTGTTGCTGGCCCGGATGTTTGACGGTAATGTATGATACAAAAGCGATCGGTCCGGTACAAATTCCGGACATCAAAAAGAATAATGACTCCGCTATGTGGCTGCAAATAATCAAAAAAGCGGATTGTTACTTGTTGCCGGAAAATCTGGCGCAATACAGAAGACGTACAGGATCAATCACACCTACCAGCGTATGGAAGAAAATAAGATGGCATTATATTCTCTTCCGGCATGGAACAGGAATGAATCCGTTCGCCTCAGTATTCTGGATGTGCGCCAACATTATAGGAAATAGTTATAAGAAAATTCGATATGTCAGACGAAATGAAACGATATAATATCCCTTTCTCTCCTCCTGATATGACGGAGGCGGAAGTAAATGAGGTGCGAGAGGCAATCCTATCCGGGTGGATCACTACAGGTCCAAGGACCAAAGAATTAGAACGACAGATTGCTACTTACATCGGTACCGAGCGTGCGGTATGCCTCAACTCTGCTACGGCATGTATGGAAATGGCATTGCGGTTATTAGGCATAGGCGCAGGGGACGAGGTGATCGTTCCGGCATACACCTATACTGCTTCGGCTTCAGTCATAAATCATGTGGGGGCCAAGATTGTCTTTATTGATTCACAGAAAGACTCGCTGGAAATGGATTATAACGCTGTAGAAGCCGCCATCAACGAGCGTACAAAAGCAATTATTCCGGTGGATTTGGCGGGTATCCCTTGCGACTACAAACGGCTCTTTGAGATAGTAGAACGCAAGAAACAGCTTTTTGCTCCTACGTCTGAATTGCAGCGACAGATAGGCCGAATAGCCATCTGCGCCGATGCAGCACATGCCTTCGGGGCATCTGTCGGAGAAAAAATGGTGGGCTCCATTGCAGATTTCACCTCCTTCAGTTTCCATGCAGTGAAGAATTTCACTACCGCTGAAGGAGGAGCGCTTACATGGAACATCCCTGGAGCAGATAACGAAGTATTATACCATCAGGTGCAACTCTATTCCCTCCATGGACAATCCAAAGATGCACTCGCCAAGACCCAACTCGGTGGTTGGGAATACGATATTGTCGGTCCATGGTACAAATGTAATATGACCGATATTATGGCGGCGATCGGGCTCGTACAGATGAAGCGCTACCCTGCTCTCTTGGCACGCCGTCGCGAAATCATTGAGCGTTATGACAGTGCCTTCAAGCCTTTAGGTATTGAGGTTTTGCCGCACTATACGGATTCGTATCTTTCATCCGGTCACCTCTACTTAACCCGCATTCCGGGGGCTGACCTTGAGGCACGCCAGGAGATCATTGTGAAGATGGCTGAACGCGGGATTGCAACAAACGTCCATTATAAACCCCTTCCGATGATGACTGCATACAAAGCATTGGGATTTGATATAAAGGACTATCCTAATGCGTATGCACACTTCGTCAACGAGATTACACTACCGTTGCATACGCGTTTGACGGATGAAGAGATTGAATATATAATAGATAATTACACCGATATATTATCACACGGATGATACGATTATGTGACATAGTGTTTAGTTTCATTGGGTTGGTCGTTCTCGCCCCCCTATGCCTCATCATCGGTTTATGGATCGTAATAGATGACCCCGGTCCAGTCTTCTATCGCCAGTTACGGGTGGGGAAAAACGGCAAAGACTTCGGATTGCTGAAGTTCCGTTCCATGCGTATTGGAGCCGATAAGATGAGTCTTATTACTATCGGAGAACGAGACGCCCGCATAACGAAAGCAGGATATTATTTACGAAAATACAAATTGGACGAACTGCCACAATTATGGAATGTGCTTATTGGCGATATGTCACTCGTAGGACCCCGTCCGGAAGTACGCAGATATGTTGACCTTTACACACCCGAACAAAGAAAAGTGCTCTCCGTCCGGCCGGGAATAACGGACTATGCATCCATTGAATACATAGACGAGAACTCCATATTGGCAAAAGCGGAGGATCCTGACAAAACATATATTGAGCAGATCATACCTGCCAAAATAGAATTAAATATGCGATATATTAACAACCAAACGATAGGAGAATATTTTACCATCATTTTCCATACGTTTGCAAAAATCATACGATAAATGGAACGGGAATTTATATTAATTAACATCATCGGTTTTGACAAACCGGGTGTGACTTCGGCAGTGACAGAAGTGCTGGGCAAGTACGGTGCCTTCGTGCAGGACATCGGTCAATCCAATTTGCACCACCAGCTCAACCTCAGTATTCTCATCCGCGTGGAGGATCCTTCCACATCGGGAGACATGATCAAAGAAGTGCTTTTCTGCTGCTCCAAACTGGAAATGATCGTTCGCTTCACGCCGTTGAGCGAGGAAGAGTATTCGGCTTGGGTTGGAAGGCAGGAGCTGGACCGTTATGTAGTGACCATGTTAGCGCGAGAGATCAATGCGCGCCACATAGCGCGAGTGACTGCTTTGTTTGCAAACCGTCAACTGAATATTGACAATATCTTGAGGCTAAGCGAACGCCCGAGTATTGATGTTCCGGCAGAGAAACGCCATTCGTGTATCGAGTTCTCTCTGCGCGGAAATCTCCCTGACCGCGAGGCGCTGCAACGCGAACTGCTGGAGGTCTCCAAAGAAGAGGGGATCGACATCTCTTTCCAGCGCGACGATATGTTCCGCCGCAACAGACGGCTGATCTGCGTGGACATGGATTCAACCTTCATCCAGACGGAAGTGATAGACGAACTGGCAGAGCGCGCCGGTGTGGGCGAACAAGTGAGAGCCATCACACTCTCTGCCATGCGCGGTGAGATCGATTTCAAGGAGAGTTTCACGCGCCGTGTAGCGCTGCTCAAAGGACTGGACACAAGCGCCAAACAAGACATCATCGACCACCTGCCTATCACCGAAGGAGCCGATCGTCTGTTCAGCATTCTCAAACGCTGCGGATTCAAAATCGCTATCCTCTCCGGAGGATTCACTTTCGTAGGCAAATACCTGCAGGAGCGGTTCGGCGTGGATTACGTCTATGCCAACGAATTGGAGGAGCAGGACGGCAAGTTCACCGGACGCTATATAGGCGATGTAGTCGATGCGCGCCGCAAGGCGGAGTTGTTGGAACTGATAGCGCAAGTGGAGCATATCGACCGTGCGCAAGTGATAGCCGTGGGCGACGGTGCCAACGATCTGCAGATGTTGGGCAAAGCCGGGCTGGGAATTGCATTCCATGCCAAACCGAAGGTAAAAGAGAGTGCCAGTCAGGCTATCTCAACGGTTGGTTTGGACGGAATCCTGTATTTCCTTGGATTTAAAGATTCGTTCCTGAAGGAACATTCTGAAAACTGAATACTGAAAACTGAATACTAATAAATATATGGAAAGAAGAGTAAGAGTTCGTTTTGCGCCCTCACCAACCGGCGCATTACACATCGGCGGTGTTCGTACCGCTTTGTACAATTATTTGTTTGCCCGCCAACACGGAGGCGACATGTTGTTGCGTATCGAGGATACGGATAGCACTCGCTTTGTACCGGGCGCAGAGGAATATATTCTGGAGTCTCTGGACTGGCTGGGTATCGGTATTGACGAAGGTCTGCGCCTCAAGAAAGGCACCAAAGAAATCGAAGCCGTAGGCTCACATGGTCCGTACCGCCAGTCCGAGCGTCGCGAGATCTACCACCAGTATGTGAAACAGCTGCTGGATTCGGGGCATGCCTATATTGCTTTTGACACGCCGGAGGAACTGGACGCCAAGCGCGCAGAGATCACTAATTTCCAATACGATGCCCGCACACGCATGCAGATGCGTAACTCGCTGACAATGAGTGCAGACGAAGTGCAAGCGCAGCTGGACAAAGGCGAGAAATACGTTGTCCGGTTCAAAGTAGAGCCGGACGAGGATGTGCATGTACATGACCTCATCCGCGGCGAAGTGGTGATCAACTCCAATATCCTGGACGACAAAGTGCTTTACAAGTCGGCGGACGACCTGCCTACCTATCACCTGGCTAACATCGTCGATGACCACTTGATGGAGATCAGCCATGTGATCCGCGGCGAGGAATGGCTGCCTTCTGCCCCACTCCATGTGCTGCTTTACCGCGCTTTCGGATGGGAAGATACGATGCCTCAGTTCGCCCACCTGCCACTGCTGCTCAAACCGGACGGAAACGGCAAACTGTCCAAACGCGACGGCGACCGTCTCGGTTTCCCGGTATTCCCGCTGGAGTTCCACAACCAGAAAGACGGCACCGTCTCTTCCGGCTATCGCGAGAGCGGTTACCTGCCGGAAGCGGTGATTAACTTCCTGGCGCTCCTCGGCTGGCACGGAAGCGGCGACCAGGAGATGTACACCATGGACGAACTGATCAAGGATTTCTCCCTCGACCGCGTGTCCAAATCCGGCGCCAAGTTCGACTACGAAAAAGGCAAATGGTTCAACCACCAATACCTCCAACTCCGCTCCAATGAAGAGTTGGCAGAGATGTTTATGCCCGTGCTCGAAGAAAAACTTCGTAATAACGAAATCACGTCATTACGTAATAATGAAGAAATAGCCAAGATCATCGGCTTGGTCAAAGACCGCGTGAACTTCGTCCCCGAACTCTGGGAACAGGTTAATTTCTTCTTTGTAGCACCTACCGAGTACGACGAGAAGTCGCTCAAGAAACGCTGGAAGGAAGACTCGCCGAAGCACATGCAGGAACTCCTTGCCCTCCTCGAAACAGTCTCCGAAGAGGACTGGCACAAAAATGAGGAAATAGAAAAATGTGAAAATGAGAAAATAGTCCATTGGCATCTGGACGACGTGGTAATGCCTTGGATAGAGAGCAAAGAGTACGGCGTAGGTATCGTCATGAATGCTTTCCGTATCTGTCTGGTAGGTGCCGCTCGCGGACCGCATATCTGGAATATCACCGATATCCTCGGAAAAGAGGAAACCCTCCGCCGTGTCCGCACAGCATTGACACGAATCTGTTAATTGACTATTGAGAATGACTCCGCGCGAAGCGCTACATACTTATTTCGGATACGATGATTTCCGTCCCCTTCAGGCGGAGATCATTGATTCCGTACTTGCCGGCCGCGACACCTTGGCTCTTATGCCCACAGGAGGAGGCAAGAGTATCTGTTTTCAGGTTCCTACTCTTGTCATGGCAAACAAGGATCCCGGGAAGCGACTATGTCTGGTGATCACACCGCTCATTGCGCTCATGAAAGACCAGGTGGAGAACCTGCAGAAACGAGGCATTCATGCGGCGGCGGTCTATACCGGCATGAGTTGGGACAAGCAGCGCGTAGCATTGGATAATTGTCTTTACGGGCCGTACCATTTCCTCTATTGTTCGCCGGAACGGCTGGAAAGCGAAGAATTCCGCAAACGGTTGGCACAATTGCCTATCGGTTTGCTTGCGGTGGACGAAGCACATTGTATTTCCCAGTGGGGATATGATTTCAGACCTTCGTATCTGAATATAGCCGCAGTACGGGAGTTGCTGCCCGGTGTCTCCGTATTGGCACTTACAGCTACAGCCACGCCGGAGACAATAGAGGATATACAGGATAAATTAGGCTTTGAGGAACATAACGTCCTGCGTAAGTCTTTCCACCGCGAGAACCTGGTATATGTTGTACGCCGCACGGACAACAAGCCGGACCAAGTGGCGCATATCCTCTCACGTGTCCCCGGCTCCGCCATCGTCTATGTCCGCAACCGCAAACGCGCACAAGAATTAGCAGAGTGGCTAAATCAACTCCCTTCCCTTCAGGGAGGGGATGGGGGTAGGCCTGTAAATTTCTATCATGCCGGATTGACTACCCAAGAGCGCAATGAGCGGCAGGAAGCATGGAAAACGGGAAAGACACGGATTATCGTAGCCACCAACGCTTTCGGCATGGGTATCGACAAAGCGGATGTACGGCTCGTCATCCATGTGGACTTGCCGAACACCATCGAGTCCTATTACCAGGAAGCAGGAAGAGCGGGAAGAGACGGTCAGACAGCTTATGCCGTTTTGCTATTCAACGAACAGGAAGACAAAGCCAAGACCAAGAAACGCATCGTCGATACCTATCCCCCGAAGGAGTTTGTGGAGCAAGTGTACCACAAGACAATGGATTTTCTGCAGATTGGCGCCGGAAGCGGCTTGGGACACCGCTTTGCATTGCATATGGATGAGTTATGCCATGTGATGAAACTGCCGGTTATACAAGCCTACTCCGCCCTGCATATTCTCACGCAAGCCGGGTATATTGATTTTGAAGAGGAATATGAGACCCAGCCTCGTGTACAGATCCATGTCCCAAGACACGAATTGGGAGATTACAATCTTTCTCGCGAACAAGCCGGATTGCTGGATCTGCTAATGAGGAGTTATTCCGGAATCTACACGGATCTGCAATATGTGCGCGAGGCGGATAATAAAGATACCCACCAGTTGCTCGTTTCTCTGGCGCAACGGGGAATAATCACGTATATCCCACGGTCTGTTGGCAGCAGCCTCTATATGACAAACGAGCGAGAGGCAGAAATCTACCTCTCGCCCGCTATCTTCGAAGAACGCAGGACGCGTTATGTATCTAAACTAAATGCAATGCTGGAGTATGCCGAGCAGAACCAGTTCTGCCGCGAGCAGGTTTTACTCGCCTATTTCGGTGAGACCGACGCTGTCGCTTGCGGTCATTGCGACGTCTGTCGCGAGCTCGCCCACCGAATCATTGCGGAGTGAGTCACCTTCGCCCAGCAATTCCTGCATCTCTTTCAATTCCTCCTCGCTGACGGACTTGCGGTCATTGACACCCATCAGCGGACCGAAGAAGACCTTCAGCAGGGCGCGCCCTACCACTTTGCGGAAACTGAATTTAGGATTCCTGGCGTCGCCGGAAACAGGTACATCCAATACGATCATATCTTGTGCCGAAGTCAGCATTTTGAAGCCCAGGCGCACAGGAATATTCTTGTATTTCGCCTTGCTGAACTTCTCTTTCTTGCCTATCTTCGGGTGATCAATGATAATCCGGTTCGTTCCGTTCACGGCTCCCGATACCACATCCAGATGGCTGACTACGCTCAAATCACCGCCTTCTATCGGGTATCCCGTATAGTTGCGGCAGAGCGCACTGAAATCGCTGATATTCACTCCTTTCAGTTTCAAATCTGCCCGTGTGTCCTGGTTCGCCATATCCGGTCCGCCTGTGAAATCAAGGTCTAATTGCGCATCGGATGTCAGGGTGGCATTCAGTTTGATGCTGTTCCTGCCGTTGGTTGCAATATTCGATCCGTCCACGGTCAGCGTCTTAATCGCATATTCCCATTCGTCTTTCATCGAATAATCATGGTAGGTCAGGTCATGACCGGTGATCTTCACCTTCTTTGCCATCCATACCAGCGGTTTGGATGCAGACTTGGGCTGCTCCGGAACAATGGTATCGGAAGGTGTTTCTTCTTCCTCCGCTTCTGTCTCAGCCTCGTCTTTCTTCATCAACCGCGATAGCGTGTTCCAGTTCTCATGCACTTCGTAATTGCCGGTAATGCCGGTGATGAAAAGAGAATCCAGAATGAAAGTATTGGTATTCAAATCGCCGCGGTTGACTACTATACGCAGCTCGTCCATCGCAGCCACTTCGTCGTTATGGGTGTCACGAATACTCATACCTACCATCGAGAGACCGCCTCGCAGCTGTATGTTAGTGATGTTGTCCAGGCTGCCGTCCACATGTACCGAGCCGTTCAGTTTGGCTCCGAGACCGCTCACATTGAGATAATCCTGTACCAGCGGCAGCACGACATCGGTGTGTACGTCATAAAGCCGTACATTCACCGCATAGCGGTTGGACTGCATCTTGTATCCGGCTATGATACCTACCCTTCCGCCGGTTGGGAGACCGAACTCAAGGCCGGCATTGGTCTGTGTGTTGTCGAAATAAAGACCCGGTACACGGAGCGATATATCCTCCAGTTTCCATTGCTTGTCGGAAATGACATCGCGGTAGCAGACAGAACTGTTGTTGATCCGGATATCATTCAGGAACACTTTCCATCCGCCGGAAGTAGTGTCTTTGGGTTCTTCCGGAATCGAATCGTTCTTGGAGAACCGCTCTATGATGTCGGAGAAATTGAGTTTGTCGTTTGTTTTCAGAACCTGTCCGTTGAATCCGTCCAGATGGATAGCGCGTATCTTCACCCGCTTGGCTATCAACTGAGGCCAGGCTATCTGGACATAGAGACGGTTAAAGGACACAAAATCCGTCTCGCCGTTGGGTTCCTTGCATTGGAAGCCGCTGATACTGACTCCTCCCCAGAAGGGGTTGATTACTACTTGGTCGGCGTGGAGTTGCCGGCCTACTATCTCTTCGCCCTTTGTATTAACGATATGCGTTGCTACCGGAGAAAGGGCAAGTATCAATGCAAAGAGGAGCACTATTGCTAGCGCTCCCCATCCACATATCTTCCAAAATGTTTTCATGAATTACTTCATTATTCTGCGGATAATGTGATGCGGCGGAAATCAAGGATTGTCACGCCTTTTGCTTTGAGAACGTCCTTCACGAGCTCTTTGGACTCGCTCATGATATAAGCCTGCTCAACGAGAGTGTTCTCTTTGAGGAACTTACCCAGACGTCCTTGTGCGATCATCTCGATCTTCTTAGCCTGGTTGGCAAGGTTTGCTTCTGCCTCTGCCGGCACTGTGGCGCGGATGTCGCGTGCAATCTGTGCCTGCTCCTCAGTCAGCCAGCCCTTGGTGGTGTTCGAAGCGATATGATCGTCGCTGTCGCAGTGAGCAGGGTTCAGACCTGCTTTGCGCAGTGCGTTCTCGATAGCTTTGTTGATCTCGTCCTGTTTGGTCTTCTCGATAGCTACCGCCAACTCATGCTGCTTTACTTCCTCGGCAACGTGGTCTGCGTCAAGCGCAATAGGAGCCATAGCGGCAACCTGCATCGAGATTCCGTGAACGGTCTCGTGGTCTGCGCCTTCAGCTGCTGCTACAAGCGAGCTCAGTTTGTTACCAAGGTGGTTGTAAGCATCTACAACCGGAGCCTCCAGACATGCATAGTCTGCCAACTCCATTTTCTCGCCCGTCACGCCGGAGCGCTCGGTTATGATCTCAGCAACGGTGAAATTACCGATCTTCAGAGCAGCCAGCTCTTCCTTGCTCTGCACTTTGTTATCCAAAGCGGCGTCAAGGATCAGTTTTACCATACCTACGAAATCTTCGTTTTTAGCTACGAAGTCGGTCTCGCATTTAACGCCTACGATAGCTCCGAAACCGTCTTTCACTTTTGCCAGCACGCATCCCTCGGAAGCTTCACGGTCGCTGCGTTTTGCTGCGATCGCCTGTCCGCGCTTGCGGAGCAGGTCCTTCGCTACCTCAAAATCGCCGTTCGCTTCTTCGAGTGCTTTCTTTACGTCCATCATTCCGGCACCGGTGATGTCGCGTAATTTCTTGATATCTGCTAATGTTACAGCCATAATTTCAATTAAAAATTAAAAATTAAGAATTAAGAATTATTCTGCAGCCTCTTCTTTGTTCTCAGCAGGTTTCTCTTCTGCTTTCGGAGCGGCTTTGCGGATACGCTGGCGGCGCTCTTTAGGAGCCGGAGCCTCGGAAGCAGCCTGCTCTGCAGAAGCCTCCTCGTCTGCCTTCTCTACCTTGCGTTCCTCGAGACCTTCTTTGATAGCCTCGCATACTGCGCCCAGGATGACATCGATAGCCTTGGTGGCATCGTCGTTAGCGGGGATCACGAAATCGATATTGTTCGGGTTCGAGTTGGTATCTACGATACCGAATACAGGAATACCCAGACGGTTGGCTTCAGCTACTGCGATATGCTCCTGCATAACGTCCACAACGAATACTGCGCTCGGAAGACGGGTCATGTCTGCGATAGAACCGAGGTTCTTCTCCAGTTTCTCGCGCTGGCGGGTGATCTGCAGTTTCTCGCGTTTGGACATGTTGTCCATCGTGCCGTCGGAAGCCATCTTGTCGATCTGGCTCATTTTCTTGACTGCCTTGCGGATGGTCGGGAAGTTTGTCAGCATACCGCCTGCCCAACGCTCGGTGATATACGGCATACCTACCTCTTGTGCATGAGCTGCTACTACTTCCTGTGCCTGTTTCTTCGTTCCTACGAAGAGCACTTTGCGGCCGCTGCGTGCCAGGTTTTTCAATGCCTCTGCAGCCTCGTCGATTTTGATAGCTGTTTTGTTGAGGTCGATGATGTGGATACCGTTGCGCTCCATGTAGATGTAAGGAGCCATTGCCGGATTCCATTTACGTTTGAGGTGGCCGAAATGTGCGCCTGCCTCGAGAAGTTGATCAAAATTTGTTCTCATTTGATTTGTTTTAGTTGTTAAATAATTATTTAATCTCCTTATATCTCTGTGAGCCTTTCACGCGTATTCCTTATAATATTATACACGCACGCATAGGCGTTTGACTCACAGAAACAACTTGACAATGGGTCAAGTTTGGAGTTCATTTTGGAATTTTTATTGTGAGAGTCTGGTTTTTGCTGTAAGGGAGTTATGGTGTCCATAATGACCGAACAGAAAAGCCAAAATCTCCAATAAAAAACCAAAAGCTTAACGCTTGCTGAACTGGAAGTGCTTACGAGCCTTCGGCTGACCCGGTTTCTTACGCTCAACCTCACGAGCGTCACGAGTCATGAAGCCTTCTGCCTTCAAAGCGGTCTTGTCTTCCGGATTGATCTTAACCAGAGCACGTGCGATAGCAAGACGCAGTGCCTCTGCCTGACCTTTGAAACCGCCGCCGTCAAGGGTTACCTTGATATCGTATTTCTCTGCTACGCCGAGTTTGTTCAGCGGCTGGAGAACGATATAGCGGAGAATAGAAGACGGGAAATAAGTCTCGATGTCACGGCCGTTGATCACGATTTTGCCGGCACCTTCATTTACGTAAACGCGGGCTACTGCCTCTTTACGACGTCCTAATGCATTAACTGTTTCCATGTGCTTCTATTATTTCAGTGTGTTAATATCAATTTGTTTCGGTTGTTGAGCCTGCATATTGTGCTCCGGACCTTCGAAGATGTAAAGGTTGGTGATCTGACGAGCGCCGAGACGGTTCTTAGGCAGCATGCCTTTTACTACGCGGCGAACGAGTTTGTCTGCACCTTTGGCCATCAGGTCAGCCGGAGTGAACTCACGCTGGCCGCCCGGGAAACCGGTGTAGCGTACGTAAACGCGGTCGTTCCATTTGTTGCCCGTCAGCTGTACTTTTGCAGCATTCACGATGATTACGTTGTCTCCACAATCCACGTTCGGAGTGAAAGACGGTTTGTACTTACCACGGAGCAGTTTCGCTACCTTGGTGCACATACGGCCCAGAATCTGGCCCTCAGCGTCGATAACTACCCATTCTTTCTTTGCGGTAGCCTTGTTGACCGACACTGTCTTGTACGAATTGTATTCCATTAATTTTGTTTGTTTTAGGCCGAGCCGACAGACATCTTTACGGTCTCTTGCACTCCGTTCCTCCGCACTTGGTACTTTGTCCTTTGTTACTTGGTACTTGGTACTTTGTCACTTGGTTCTTGGACACACTGCCCGACTCGACGATTAATAATTATTGTTTTATGCGCCTTTCCGCACATGCATTATGCACGTTCACGCGAAAAAGCCTGCAAAATTACTACTTTTTTTTGACATGACCAAAGAAATCGTACTTTTTTTTCAAAAAAAGTGCATTTTATATCCTAATATAGGCATTTAAAGGCAAAAAAAGCCGACGCAGGAAGCGCCGGCTCACAAATAAAAAGTGGTTTGCAGATAAATAGGAATTGTGGGTTTACTGTGGCATATAGAATGAATCGATCATAGTACGGAATGCTTTCTCGAAACCCTTCTTGCCGCCAGGAGTGGAAAACTCGGCACAATAAATGATATTATCTTTCTCGAACAAATAGAATTTATATTGCATAGCCCCCAAACCCATTTTTACAAATCCGGTTAGGCAATGCGCCTTGATCATACCTAAATTCTCCTCCTCTTCTGTGAATGTGATGGAATAAGACACCACGGAGTTGCGAGTCTGATCTGCCAATGCTTTGTCCAACCGGGCTTTGAGAAAATCTACCCTCTCTTCCGTGGACAATAACTCGGGTTGCCAGTTCTTGGTGATCGCCATAGCGGTAAACATGCCTTGGTTCGCCTTAATCATGTAAGGCTCGTCATCAGCAGTTCTAAAGGTCTTTGCTTGAAATTTGCCAAGTTCGAAACAGAATCCCATGTCGCAGTACTCTTCTGCGTTGGTGAACATGAAAACGCTCAATAGAGCGAGCAGTAAAAATGACTTTTTCATAACAATATATATTTTAAAAAGTTAATGTAGTTATTGCAATGTTTCAATAAAATTATACGCGCGTGCGTAGTAGTCCAGCAGTTCGTTGTAGATGCGAGCCTGGTTGCTGTCGTTGATGGCATCGCGGTTGGTGTTTTTGTGCAGGTACTGACCTTTGTACGTCTCTGCCCATTGATAGTCGATCGGGGTTGTGAGAACGATCTCTTTTTTCTCCGTGTCATAAACATACAGTTTGCATTTGAGATTTACTGACAATTGGCAGTAATCCTTGTTACCACAAACGATCATGGGCACATAAACCATCGGTAAGGTAAAGACCGTAAAACCTGCCATAAACCATCCCCATGTGGTCAAACTGGGATTGTCATTAATGCCGTCGTTGTAAGTGGAGGAGATTTTCTCGATGTCCACAAATGACACATACCTCATGGAGGATTTATAGACCTCTAATTCTTGGAAAGAATAGACACCCATGTAGAAATCCTGCCGGTTAACCGCAATGTGTGCGCGCTCCAGTTGCATTCCGAAATTTTCGAGCGTTTTGTTCTTGGGCGGCAGATTCTTAAAGCCGATAAACTCCATTCGCTCTTGACCGAAAAGCTGTTGTTTGGGTTGAACCAGCGGTACATTAAGCGCTGTTTTGCAACTTGTAAACGCAAGCCCCAATACAACAATCAAAGTGAGGAACTTGTAGTTTTTCATACAATTTTTGGCAGTTATAACATCGCCTCTTCGTTTTTAGTTAATCGCCTACTCTGTCGCGGATTTTCGGCTTTCTCCGTTCTGCTTATATACAAAATTAAAAGCGGGACTGCAATATTGCTGTTCCGCAAACTGAGGCTCTGGTATTGCCCTAACAACTGAACAAACAACACCGTAGCCCACGCCGTATGCATATATGTACGCTCAATACGCGCGTACATTATAAATATACACACTAATGAGCATCTTTGTGCTGCATTGTTTTGGTTGTTATCGAAATTTACCAGATTTCAGTTTGCCAAAACAAAGCGCGTAAGACGCTTTTTATTATGTCCTCCAATTTTTGAGGTCTAAGAGTCGACCTGCAACGGTTGTTAATCCATTGCGACTGCAAAGGTACTACATTTTTTTGATTTGAGCAAATTTTTGTACAAAAAAATGCAAAATTTGTGTGCCCAAATGAGTAACTATATTTATATCGGAGGCGGCAAACTTGCCATCCAATCCTCGCCATCCCGCTTGGAAAAGACCTCTAAAATCGTGTTCCGGCCGGCTTGTATTACATGTCTCTTCAAGCGGAAAGGGTGCTCCACAGAGACAGGTTCGAACGAAATTTCCTCCGAAGTATAACTATGTGCATACTCCTTTTCCCCTCTCCTGAGGAGAGGGTCAGGGTGAGGTTTTTGCTCCGCTTGCAGTTGGCGATAAATCGCCACGTAGGTATATTGGTAGAAACGCGA
>CALEPS010000121.1 GCA_937910305.1 uncultured Bacteroidales bacterium
GACTGTACTTTCGAGGTGGGACGGCTTTAGCCGTGTCGGTGCCCTCGAAGTACAACCGCACCAACTTCAATATAGCCCCCAAACACAAAAAGAAAAATCGTCCCTCGGGGCGATTTTTCGCTTTTTTCTTGCGTATGTCATGAAAAAGCAGTACCTTTGCACGCTGAATCGTAATGGAACCTATTTGCGCCATATCAACACCGTACGGAACGGGGGGAATAGCCGTCGTACGGGTATCCGGAGAAGGGAGTATCGCTATCGTAGATACGCTCTTCCGCGGACGAGTGCCCTTGGTCGGAGCCAAAGCCAACACCGTGCATTTCGGGAGGATTGAAAGAGACAAGGAGGTATTGGATGAGGTGCTGTGCACGGTCTTCCGCGCGCCCCATTCGTTCACAGGCGAAGAGACGGTGGAGATAGCCTGCCACGGCAGTCTCTTCATCCAGCAGGAGCTGCTCCAATGGCTGATTGACGCCGGATGCCGCGCTGCAGAACCGGGAGAGTTCACACGGAGAGCATTCCTCAACGGCAAGATTGACCTCAGTCAGGCGGAAGCGGTGGCGGACCTCATCGCCGCGCAGAGCAAAGCGGAGAAAGACCTCGCGTTGAGCCAGCTCAGAGGAGCGGTATCCAACGCCCTCAACGACCTGAGAGACAGGCTTCTCCATTTCACATCCCTGATAGAGTTAGAGTTGGACTTCGCAGACCATGAGGAACTGGAGTTCGCCGACCGCTCCGAACTGAAACGTCTCGCGGAAGAGATAGAAAGCAAACTGGCGGACCTGATGGCTTCTTTCCGAACGGGAAACGCCATCAGAAACGGTATATCGGTGGCTATCATCGGCGCACCGAACGTAGGCAAATCGACCCTTCTGAACGCGCTCTTAGGCGAACAGCGCGCTATCGTGAGCGACATACAAGGTACAACCCGCGACACGATCGAAGACACACTCATCATCGACGGAATCCTATTCCGGCTGATTGACACAGCAGGACTGCGGGAGACAGGCGACGAACTGGAGAATATGGGTATCGAACGCAGCCGCAAAGCAGCAGAACAGGCGCAGATAGTGGTAGTGGTAAGGGAACCCAAAGACCGCTGCGCGGAAAGAGAAAAGATCGCTTCGCTCAAAGAAGAAAGCGATGTACAATGTTCGGGAACGGTGATTGAGGTGGTGAACAAGGCGGACCTGATAGAAGGACCATCGGACCATCTACCGGCTACCAAGGACGAAAGAATATATATATCTGCGAAGAAGGGGGATATAGAGCCGCTGCGGCGGGAACTCGTGCGGGCAGCAAGGGAGACCATGCACACTGGAGCCGTCACCCTCTCCAACGCACGGCATTATGAGGCGGTATGCCGGGCACACGATGCCATCACCCGCGTGCAGCAGGGGATGCATGACTGCCTATCCGGCGAACTGCTGGCTATGGATCTGAAGGACTGCATCGATGCACTGGGAGAAGTGACAGGACAGATAACCAACCAAGAGGTGCTGGCAAACATATTCAGTAAATTCTGCATCGGAAAATAAATGACCAAATCGTAAATGACATGATATTATCCATGACAGGTTATGGCAGAACCGAAAGCCAATTCAGAGGACGCAAGATCGTTTGCGAGATCCGATCGTTGAACTCCAAAGCAATGGACCTGACCGTCCGGCTGTCTCCCGCACTGCGTGCACGGGAGTTGGAGTTGCGCAACCTCGTGACGAAGAGAATCGAGCGAGGAAAAGTGGACCTCGTTATTGAAGTACAAAGTGACGAAGTACCAAGTACGAAGGCTGCGCTGAACTGGTCGGCGGCGGAGGAGTACGCACGGCAGTACAGCGAACATTTCGGTACGCCTGTCCCGGCTGAGGTGATGGCGGCTATAATGAGGCTACCGGACGTGATGAAGAACCCGGACGAGGAGACGAACCTGACGGACGAGGAATGGCAGGGGATACAGACGATGCTGGATAAAGCACTGGATGCGTTCGTCGCTTTCCGGATACAGGAAGGAGCGGCGTTGCAGGCAATGTTCACAGAGAAACTGGACGCTATAGCCGATCTGCTGGCGCAGGTGGAGCCGTTTGAGAAAGGCAGGGTCGCCAAGATCAAAGAGAGGCTGGAACAGAACCTCGCGCAACTCTCCGCACAGACACAGGCGGAGATTGACCGCAACAGACTGGAACAGGAAATGATCTATTACCTCGAGAAACTGGACATAACCGAGGAGAAAGTGCGGCTCACCAACCATATCAAGTATTTCCGCGAAACAATGGGAGAGAGCCTCGACACGCAGATAAAACATTCGGGGAGCGGAGCCGGAGTAGGGAAGAAATTAGGCTTCATAGCACAGGAAATGGGACGCGAGATCAACACCCTCGGCTCCAAATCGAACCAAAGCGAGATGCAGATCATCGTCGTCAAGATGAAAGATATACTGGAGCAAATCAAAGAACAAGTCCTCAACGTGTTGTAAAGTACCCAATAAAGTACCCAATAAATGACCAAATGGTAAATGCCCAAATGGTAAATGATATTATGATCTATATTTTCTGTGCGCCTTCGGGGAGCGGTAAATCAACTATGGTGCAGCATATGCTGCATAAATACCCCGGAAAATTTGAACTGTCTGTCTCTTGCACAACCAGACCTCCGCGCGGACAGGAAGTGAACGGCAGGGAGTACTATTTCATCTCCGCTGATGAGTTCCGCGAGCGTATCGCCCGCGATGAGTTCATCGAATACGAGCAGGTCTATGAAGGTCTCTATTACGGCACGCTGAAAACCGAGATCGAGCGCATCGAGGCGGCTGGCAGACAAGTGCTGTTTGACGTGGATGTCAAAGGGGGAGTGAACCTCAAAAGGATATTGGGAGACAGGGCGGTGTCGGTCTTTATCTGCCCTCCGTCGATAGACGAACTGCGACGCAGGCTCGAGGGACGAGGAGACACTTCGCCCGAGATGATAGAGAAACGCCTGGCGAAAGCGGAATACGAACTGAGTTTCAAACCGCAGTTCGACCGGGTCGTGGTCAATGACAATCTGGAGCAAGCGTTCGCCCGCTTAGATGCGATCGTTGAAAGGTAAAAGGTTACGGGTGGCGGAATAGCATCATACGCCATTCGCCCTTCTCACGGGTTTCGAGATACTGAAGGCCCTGTTCTTCCGCTGCGGCGAGGAGAGCAGGGCAGTCTGTTTCATAGAAGCCGCTGAGCCATAACTCGCCTCCGTGCGTCATGAGCTGTGCATAGGTCTGCATCTGCGCCAAGAGGACATTACGATGGATATTGGAGAGGATCAGGTCGAAAGAGGAAAGTCGAAAGACCGCTTCGCTCAAAGCAGAAGGCCGAAAGTCGAAAGCAGATAGATCTCCTAACTTTGCGTCTATCCTGACCCCGTTGAGCGCTGCGTTCTCAAGCGTGTTCTCTACGCTCTTGTCGTCTATGTCAACGGCTGTCACTTCTTCGGCACCGCGTTTCTTGGCGAAGATACCTAAGACCCCGGTCCCGCACCCGTTATCCAAGACCCTCTTGCCGGTCAGGTCGGTCTCTAACAACTGCTCAATCATCATAGAGGTCGTCTCATGGTATCCGGCTCCGAACGCGCAATGGGGAACAATCCTTACGCCCAACGGCAGTTCCTGCACCGGGTGCTCAGACTCCCATACCGCATTCCAGTTCTCGTCCGGGACCTCGGAAACGGAAAATGGAAAATTGAAAGATGAAAGGTATTCTCTGATCTCCCCTTGGTGCTGCTGCCATAGGTCCGAAGGGATATAATAGTCCGCTCCGCCTTGCTCCGGGGCGGAACCGCCGTCAATAGTGTCCACTCCCAGATCGCAGAGCTGCTGCTCAAACAGGTCTTTCTGCCATTCCTCGGCAAAATCAGTCTTTATGTGCAAACAACGATATAGCATATCCTACTAAATAATTACTTCCTCCGATAAAGACCGCATCTTCCGCTCCGGCATGTTCCAGTGCGTAACGGATAGCTTCATCGGGTTTGTCAATAGCCTTCCCTTCTTTTCCCCACAGGCTGAGCATTTCTTCTGCGGACCGGGCGCGCTGCGTGTCCGGGCGCGTGAAGAGGTAGCGGTATTTCTCTCCTGTCGGCAGAAGGCGCATGACGACATCTGTGTCTTTGTCGTTCACCATACCGAACACAATCCAAACATGCGGGTTGGACAGGGTCTTGAGTTGTTTGGCGACATACTGGAGACCATGGCTGTTATGCCCGGTGTCGCATATGACGAGCGGATGCTCACGGAGCGTCTCCCACCGGCCGTGCAGACCGGTCATTGCTGCGCAATGGGCGAA
>CALEPS010000122.1 GCA_937910305.1 uncultured Bacteroidales bacterium
CCCGGATTGTCAGAAACCGGAGAACGTAGAGGCTGTTGACAGCCTTGCTACGGCTTCCTCTGTACTTCTGAAATGGGATGCACAAGGTTCCGAAACGGCTTGGGTAGTACAGTATAAAGAGGCTACAGACTCGATCTGGACGACTATCGCAGCAGATAATGACTCTGCCTTCGTCATTGACGGTCTCAAAGCCGCTACCTACTACGATGTACAAGTCGCAGCGCTCTGTGGTGCTACGGATACTTCCGAGTATTCAATCCCGATTACAATCCATACCGGTTGTGCACTTGTTTCGGAATTCCCGTTCTCCGAGAACTTCGATATCATGGAGGGTAAGACTACCGGTAAGAACCTGCCGCTCTGCTGGAGCCAGATCAATACTGGTACGAACACCTCGTATAACTCCTATCCGATGGTATACAAGGGTGCTACATATGCTAACTCCGGCCTGAACAGCTTGAAGTTCTATGCATATTATAGTAGTACTGCAGGAGCTGTTACGGATCAGTACGCTGTTCTTCCGGAAATGGAGGGTATCAGCGCATTGCGTATGCGTTTCAACGCGCGTAAATACTCTGCTTCGTATAATGCTACGTTTACGGTAGGTGTCATGACCGATCCGGCTGACGCTTCTACTTATGTGGCTTTGGATACTATTACTCCTTCGGCTGCAACCTATGAGCCGTTTAGAGTATTGTTCAATGCGTACGAAGGCGGAGCGAAGTATATCGCTATCAAGATGGATGCACCTACTTCTTCCTACAAGGGTGTTCATATTGACGACATCGTGATTGACTCGATTCCGAACTGCCTCGAGCCGGATAGCTTAACAGCTGTTCTGACGAAGGGACAAGGTTCGATTGCTACCCTCAAATGGGCTGCCGGTGCTGCTTCCGCTTGGGAGGTACAATATGGTATGGATCCTAAGTTTGCAGACGCTATCACAGCGAATGTGAACGAACCGACACTCAGCCTCACCGGTCTCATCTCTGATTCTACCTATTACGCTCGCGTAAAAGCAATCTGTAGTGCGACGGAAGAGAGTGAGTGGTCTAATGTGATCTCCTTCACACCGATGAACGCTATTATCATCAACGATGGTACAACTACCGGTAGCTATGTTCCGTTCTACGGATACTACGCAGATATGGGAACTAATAGCCAGTTCATCATTCCGGAGAAAGAGATTGCTGCTATCCAGTGGGATTCTATCACAAAACTGACATTCTTCTCCAGCACGACTACGGCAACTTGGGAAGGTGCTCAATTTGATGTATACGTAGCTGAAACGAATGACACGGTTCTTTCTGCAATGGTTGCATGGACGGACATGCATAAAGTTGTGAACTCGAAGCATCTCGAACTTGCTAACAAGCAGATGGAGGTAACCTTGGATAAACCGTTCCAGTACCAAGGCGGTAACCTCTTGATTGGCTTCAAGCAAACTGTAACAGGTACGGATGTATCTTGCTCTTGGTATGGTAAGTCGGGTGTATCCGGTAACTCTATGTATCAGTATAGTACCAATGCTGCATCGAAGAGTAACTTCAACCCGAAGGTGAAGATTGATCATGTTCATGGTGAGATGCCTACCTGCTTCGTAGTGAAGAATATCACTGTTTCGGACATTACTCCTTCTTCCGCCGTTCTCAACTGGACTCCGGGTGAGGAAGGTCAGAATGCTTGGCAGATCGTTTACTCGGCTGATCCGGCATTTGATTTGGCTAACATTGCACCTGAGGATATCCATGATGTAACGGCACTCCCGTATGCACTCGCAGAACTCGCAACAGATACCTTATATAATGTATATGTACGCGCGAACTGTAGCGAAGAAGGCAATGAAGACTATAGCATGTGGAGCGAACTCTTTACGTTCCATACCGCTTCCTCTTGCCAGACTCCGGATAATGTGAAAGCAGATAGTATCTATACTGCTTCCGCGTTGATTAACTGGACTACCTATGGCCAGACACTCTTCAACCTGCTCTATACTGATGGTACCGCTATGGATACCCTCTATAGCGTAGAGTGTCCGTATCTGCTCGAAGGTCTGACACCGAGCACGGCTTATGGTATCAAGGTTCAAGCTGCTTGCGCAGGTGAATCCGGCTCATGGTCGTCGATGGCTACCTTCAAGACCGCTTACGGTGTTCCGTTCAGCGAGAAGTTCAATGAGTCGAGTATTCCGGCTGACTGGAACCAATATTCCGGCTTGCTGAGTGATATATTGGCGGGCACGCAGAATCTCTCTTCGGCATCCTCGTGGTATTTCGGCGCTAACAATGGTGTATTTGATAGCCATGCGCGTGTCAATATCTATGGTACCTCTCGTTATCACTGGTTGGTTACTCCGAATATTAATCTGACGGATGATGTACAGCTGACCTTCGACTTGGCTCTTACCAAGTTCTCGGGTACGGCAGTTGCTGTTGATCCGACACAGCAGGCTGATGATAAGTTTGTTGTTCTCGCTTCTACGGATAATGGTGCTACTTGGACTATCCTCCGTCAATGGGATAACGCCGGTTCGGATTATGTTTATAACAACATTGCTACGAATGGTGAAGAAGTAGCTATCAGCCTGGCGGCTTATAACGGCCAATCCGTTATGATAGCGTTCTACGGTGAGTCGACAGAGACAGGTGGTGATAACAACCTACATATTGATAATGTCCTCATCGACCGCGTTCCGACTTGCTTGAAGCCGACTGGCTTAAGCATCTCTGAAATCAGAGCTCACAAGGCTAAGATCGCTTGGACGGCTGCTGAAGGCCAATCGGCATGGCAGATTGCTTATGCTACTAAGGCTACGGAGAAACCGGATACTTTGGCGAATATCCTCGATGTAACGGTTAACCCGTATGTATTGGAGAACCTCGATCCTGCTACTACCTACTACGTTTATGTTCGCGCTAACTGCGGTGTCGACGACGGTGTAAGCCGCTGGACGGATGGTAAGTCCTTCAAGACGACTATCGCTTGTCCGGCTCCAACGAACCTTCAGGCTGTTCTTACTCCGGGCAACGGTACTATCGCTACCTTGAAGTGGACTGCAGGCGGTGATGAGCAATCGTGGAGAGTAGAGTATAGTACGAATGCTAATATGTCTGACTCCGTTGCTGTAGTAGTAGATGATACGATCTACAACCTTACCGGTCTGACCTCTGAGACAACCTATTACGCTCGCGTTCTCGCTGACTGTGGTGAGCTCGATAGCCTCAGTGCTTATTCAACGAAGATTGAATTCACACCGACATCGGCTTATCGCTTGACCGTGAACGATGGTACAATGACCAACTACTACGTACCTATCTATGGTTCATACGTTGACGAAGGTACACGTAGCCAATTCATCATTCCGGAAGCTGACCTCGAGGAACTCGAATGGGATTCCATCAAGGGCTTGACCTTCTATGCAAGCCAATCCAGCGTAGATTGGGGTGCTGCTCAGTTCGAGATCTACTTGGCTGAGGCTCCGGAGACCACTCTCTCCGAAGAGGCTGATTGGACGGCTATGACGCTCGTTAAGAACGCTGGTACGCTGTCTATCGTAGATAATAAGATGGTTGTTACCTTCGATTCCGCTTATCAATACCAAGGTGGTAACCTTATGATTGGCTTCTACCAGACCGTGAACGGTACATATAATGCTGCTTCCTGGTATGGTGTGAGAGCAAACGGTGCTTCCATGGGTGGTTATGGTTTCGGTAACAACTATACACAGCGTAACTTCCTGCCGAAGATGATGATCGACTACGTGCCTGGTGTGGCTCCGGCTTGTCCGAATCCGAAGAACCTGCAGGTGGTTAGCGTTGCTGCTGACAGCGCAGTCTTCAGTTGGAAGGCTGTTGAAGGCGCAAGTTGGGAGTATGCAGTTGCTCTGGCTTCTGCTGCTGAACCTACTGAGTTCAACGCTGTTCCGGCTGGTGCGAATGCAATCGTTGTCAATGGTCTCAGTGAACTGACATCGTATGTATTCTATCTGCGTAGAGCTTGTGGAGAGGATGGTAACAGCGAAATCGTTTCTGTTCCGTTCGAAACCCTCGAAATCGCAGAGGAGATTTCGTACAGCTATAGCGAAGACTTCGAGGCTGCTACCGGCTGGAAACTCATCAATGGTACAGAGACCAACGCTTGGATGATAGGTTCCGCTACCAGCAATGGCGGCGATAATGCCCTCTACATCTCCAGCGATGGTGCTTCTTACGCTTACGATGACGAAGCTGCTTCGGTAACCTACGCTTCTAAGCTGTTCCACTTCGTAAGAACCGGTACCTTCTCCGTATCGTATGATTACATGTGTGTCGGTGAGTACAACGACGCGGATGGTGCAATCGATTATCTGCGTGTAGCTCTCCTTC
Organism: uncultured Bacteroidales bacterium; assembly: GCA_937910305.1. Lineage (GTDB taxonomy): Bacteria > Bacteroidota > Bacteroidia > Bacteroidales > Paludibacteraceae > Colicola. The sequence continues at coordinate 4,365 of CALEPS010000122.1, forward strand.
CGTCTGATGTGGCTCTCACGGCTGGTTCACAACTGAGCGACCTCGTTCAACCGCTTGACCATGACTCGGCTCTCGTAGCTCAGAGCGCATGGACGCGTAAGAACGCTATCGCTTCGATCCCGGCTGTCGGAATGTATCGTCTGGTATTCATCTGGATCAATGATGATGTTGATTCCGATGGGGCTCCTGCCGCAATCGATAATATCTCGATTCAGCATAAGGATAATCCTACGGATATCCAGTCCGGCGCAGGTGTCGAAAACAAAGCCGTCAAGTTCATCTACAACAACCAGGTTTACATCCTGCTCAACGGTAATGTATATAACATCACCGGACAGAAAGTGGAACTTCGATAACCCGAAAACTCGATAATTCGATAACTCGGAATATCGTATCTCTGCAAAGAGAGCTGCCCTCGGGCGGCTCTCTTTGTTTCTAATTATAGTTCCTATAGTTCCTCTAGTTCGACTGGTTCTTCTACTTCGACTGGTTCTTCTAGTTTGACTATTCGTCTATCCGACCGGTCACCTGCTTTTTGCTACCATTATATTACAAAAAGTAGAAAAAATCGTAAAAAAGTAACAAAAACTTGTATAATTGATAATTTTTTTGTAATTTTGCCGCTCGATTTTGTTTATTTGTAGTCAAAGTGATAAAAAGGCTTGCTTGTATAGTGATGAGTGTCATGCTGTCGTGCTGGTGCGCGGGGGCGTTTACGAGGCTCTCTCCGGAGACTTATCACTTCATCTCGCTCCATGGCGATGCGGGCTATTCCGCCCTGTTGCATAATATAGCCGGACAGCAGCCTTCTGCGGGCCTTAACACCAATCTCGGCGTGGACTATCGCCTCTTTCATAATAACTTCATCTTCTCCGCCGGCTTGGAGGGAATGTATGATTTCAACGCCAACATGATGGATGAGTTGGATGTGGTTCTCCCGATGCGGGATACCGAGGGGCAGTTCTTCAATATGCATGTGCATGTGGATGGGTCCCGGGATTATGCGCATATGCTCAATCTCAATATCCCCCTGCTCGTAGGAGGCGAATGGAACCGCTTCTATTTCATGGTGGGTCCGAAGTTCTCGGTCAACCTCTATGGTGCTACCTCCTCCCAGGCGATGATTACTACGTACGGCGAGTATGACGAGTATTACGATGATTTCTACGAGATGCCGAACCATCAGTTCGCTTCCGGCCAGTATATGGGTTCCGCTACCAAGCCTATGAAGTGGAATTTCAATATCATGGCGCATCTGGAGATCGGCGGACGGGTAGGGCATATGTTCAAATACAAACAGTTCCGCCTCAACCCCGATAAGGTACGTATGTATCTGGCGGCGTATGCGGATTTCGGGCTCCTCAATATCCATGTCAATAATGGCGGAGCGCCGATCTTCGAATACCGCGAGACGGACAAGGGCGTTCAGTTCTACAGCCAGCCTCTGATGCTCAGCAATATCGCGGATGGCGCTACTTTCCGCAACCTGAACGTGGGACTCAAGTTCACGGTGGCGTTCGAACTGCCGAAGAAGGGCAAATCCTATATTTACGATTATAAGAAATATGACCGCCCGCGTATCAGACGGGGAGGTAACCAAGGTATAAAATTCTAAGCGTATGAAACGAATCATCTACATACTGTTAATGGCATTTGGTCTGGCTGCTGTCGCTCCGATGGCATCCATAGTGGATAACACTGTAGCTGCGGCTTATGCCGCGGACGCACGGGCTAAGGCTCAGGCGCAGCGGGAGAAAGAGAAAGCAAAGCGTCTCAAAGAGCGCGAGAAGGCGAAAGCGAAAGCTGCCAAGGAGCGCGAGAAAACTGCGGCGCAGAAGAAGAAAGAGCAGGCTAAAACCGCTGCGCAGAAACAGAAAGCACGCGAGAAAGCCAAAGCACAGCAGACGAAAGCGGCTTCTTCCAGACAGGCTTCTACAGCCAAAGCATCCAAACCGGCGCCCAAGCAGCAGACCGAGCTGAGTGCGGCGGAGGAGAAAGAGCAGTATCTGGCGCAGGTGGCAGCGATAGAGAAGAAGAACCAGCGCGTCCTCGCTTATCTCAATCGGGATATATCGCATCGTCTCGGTTTCTGGGGCCAGGTAGGATACAGCAACCTCTTCACTTCCGGTATCGACTATGCTGCTCCGGCGTCGGAGGGTTTGAACCCCACGGGATTCCTGAACAAGGACAACGGCTTTGTCGGCGGAGGACTCGGGCTGGGATACCAACTCCGTTATAAACAGTTCCTTATGACCGTAGGCGCAGAGTTCAATTTCTATAACTCGGTCATGAGCCTCTCCAATCAGGAGGACGGCGCTTTCGCGCTCCAATACGGTATGCAGCCCTATGCCTCTACGATGATTTATCATTATGATTTCCGGAATCTGAATGACAAACTGATCGGCGGCTTCGTCCAGATACCTCTGCTCTTCGGTATGGAACTGAAGCAACTGCCGCTCTTCTGGCAGGCGGGTCTGAAAGCCGGCATTGGCGTGCTGGGACAATCGACTGTCGGAGGAACCCTCACTACTACGATTGAGGATAAAGAGTTGATCGGAGGGCTGACTGATATGTACAACCATACGCTGGTTACGGACCAGGCGCTCCAACAGCCGGCTACGAAGGTTAACTTCGGGCTGAATCTGGCGGCATCGGCGGAGATAGGCGTGAACCTCGACCAATGGGTGAATGCGCTGCCCAAACTGAGAGTATCTCTCTTTGCCGACTACGGCTTCCTCAATTCGCTGAGTTATAAAGCCGCAGACGGCGCACAGGATATACCTACCCGGATGCTGGTGAACCCCAATCCGCTGGATTTCCCGGTCAACTCGGCTCTGGCTACCACCTCGGCGGCGGGAGCCAAGGTGAATCCGTTCCTCGTAGGCGTGAAGTTCGCCGTATGGTTCGAACTGCCGCGCAAGCAGGTGGTGGCTTCTCCGCTGCCGCCTAAGCCGCTGCCGCGTCTGGGTATCTATGCGTACGACGACGCTACGGGCTCGGCGCTGGGTGGCGCTGCCG
>CALEPS010000123.1 GCA_937910305.1 uncultured Bacteroidales bacterium
CTGGGTATCTATGCGTACGACGACGCTACGGGCTCGGCGCTGGGTGGCGCTGCCGTAGAGGTGACGGAGTTGGCTTCGGATAAGACGAAACAGAAGAACTCCAACCGCCAGGGTGTTGTTAAGGTGGGACGTGTCGCCGAGGGCGAATACCGCGTGTCGGCTACCAAGAACGGCTATTTCCCGTCCGATACCGTCATTTATACGGTGGAGGAGTTTACGTATGATACGGTCAAACTGCGGATGGAGCGTATCCCTGCGCCGATCGTCTATACGCTGTGTATGAATATCTATGATGAGGAGACCAAGGAGCCGATTGAGGCTACTGCCCGCATCACTGCGCTCAATGACACGATAGCGCTCTATACCGCCCAGTCGTCGGATGACGGATTTATCGAGACGCCGCTCACCGAGGGCAACTATATCGCCCGCCTCAGCGCGCAGGGATATATGCCTGAGGATGATACGCTCCGCTTCGTACGCGATACCTTCGATCTCTATATGCAGCATATCAAACAGGGTATCAAGGTGAAGATCGAGAACCTCTTCTTCGCTACCAACAAGACCTATATCCTCCCGCAATCCGAGCAGGCTATGTCTGATCTCGCTAACTTCCTCCTCGAGAACCCGACGGTAACGATCCATATCACGGGTCATACCGATGCAGTCGGTACCGACGAAGCCAACCAGATCCTCTCGGAGGGACGTGCAAATGCCGTTCGTAATGACCTCATCAAACGTGGTGTGGCGGCTGAACGCATGACCGCCGAAGGTAAGGGCGAGAAAGAACCGGTGGCTGACAACGACACCGATGAGGGACGCCAGCTCAACCGCCGCGTAGAGTTCACCATCACCGATGTGGGTGACGAAGACATCCAACAGGTGTTCTGACGAACGTAATGTCGTAATAACGTAATGTCGTAATAACGTAATAACGAAAACTATGAAGAGACGGCTCTTCTTACATATAATCCTGCTGTTCGGCGTCCTGGCATGGGCGCAGAATCCTGCGACAGGTCTGCCTTATGAGTGCAGTTTTGAGGAGGGAGATACCACCCTCGGCGCTTGGGTGCTGAATCCGAATACGCCGACCGCGGTGGATCAATGGATAATCGGTACGGCCGTGCATAGCGAGGGACGCCGTGCGCTCTATATCTCTTCCGACGGACAGAACGATGTGATGGGCAAAACCGCCAATGTGACGGTGGCTTATCTCCGCTATCAATTCCCGGAAGCAGGTAACTATGATGTGAGCTTCGATTGGAAGGGTATCGGCGATTCGGTTAGTTCGAAACTCTATGTAATGTGCTGCCTGGAATCGGATTTTCTCAATAACACAAGCAACACGAACTACTACGATATCAATAAAATCGTTTCGACCACCTCGGGGGTCTTGTCGCCGAATGTGATTGGTAATGCCTGCCAAATGCTGGGTGAATCGGGGGAGAAATTCGTATGTGGTAGTGCGGCCTGGCAGAATGTATCCTTTACACAACCGATAAGAGTCAATGCCCGTAATGCCGGCAGGGTCTTCTCTTTCGTCTTTATCTGGATGAGTTCCTATAGTGCGGATACACCTAAGTCGTCCATTGCTATTGATAACTTCCAGGTCAATTCGGCAGGTATTTCGAAGCCGACCGACCTCATCGTTTATCCGCATTGTGAAGACTCGTCGCTGATCGTAACATGGAAGGCCGAAAGTGCATATCAATATGATATTCACTATCGTAAGGTGGGTGAGTCCAATTGGCGCGAGCAGAATGGTATCTCCGAAGGTCCGTCGGGATACACCCGTAATTTGGACGGCTCCTATTCCTATTCGCTTAAGAAGATTCTGGAGGGAAGTTACGATGTCCGTATTCGTGGTAGATACTACGACCCCGAAGAGCAAAAGGAATTAAGGACGAACTTTGTTTACCAAACGAATATTCTCGTCTATTGCCCCGAGAACCACTGTATCAACTACGTTGACCTGTATGGTCCGAATGTGGTATGTACGTATGGTATGCACGAGAAACATACCGGACAGACACCTTATGACAATATCGGTGTAGTTGATTACGGTCCGGACTCGCAAGACAGTCGCCATACCTTGCATGTCGATCCTACGGAGGTGGATCCGCGAACCGACAGCATGCTTCATACGGTGCCGCCCGGAGCGATGGCTTCCGTACGTCTCGGTAACTGGAATGCATCCGGTAAGGCGCAGTCTATCACCTACAACATGACCGTCGATACCGCTACTCAGGGTATTTTGATCATGAAATATGCGGTGGTTTTGGATAATAGTGGACACAATCGAGATGAAGAACCCTACTTCCGTATCGAGATTCTGGACGCGAATGGACAAAGTATCGACGCACGCTGTGGTGCAGCGGACTTCGCTTATTCCGATGCTGTCCAGGCCGGAGATACGAAGGGATGGCATCTGACTACATATCAAGGGGGGGAGTTGGCATGGAAAGAATGGACTTCGGTTGGTGTGCCTCTCATGAAATATGACGGCCAGAATATCCAGGTACGTATTACTTCCGCCGACTGCGGTCAGACTGTGCATTTCGGCTATGGCTATTTCACATTGGATTGTGCTAACGCGCATATTGAGACCGAGAACTGCGGTGCCGATGCGTCTTTGACATGTGTCGCTCCGGATGGTTTCGCTTACGAGTGGAGAGATGAGAATGACTCTATCTGGAGTTACGATCGTCTATTTGAGGTAGACGCTGGTCTTCATACATATACCTGCAAGGTAAGTTTCATTGAGGAACCTGAATGCTTCTTCGAGATCAGTACGGTTTCCGCACCGCGTTTCCCGGTGCCGGAATATACCTACGAGAATGTCTTGGCTAATTGTATGAGTACGCTTGAGTTCACGAATACTTCGCATGTTATGAATAAGTTCGAGGGCTATGAGAACCATACTACCGAGCTGTGTAATGAAGGACGCTGGGTGTTCAGAAGTCTTACTACGAATCAACCTCCGGCGGTTTCTACTTACTGGAATCCGACCTATATATGCCGTGACGAAGGAGATACTATTGAGATTACCTATACTACCTATATCGGCGCGAATAACGCGTGCGATAGTACGCGTGTGGATACCGTGATAGTACCTTCTATTTATTCAGAGCCTACGGAGTTCCATTATACGACCTGCTCGGAGAGCCCGATTAAGTTCGATGACAAATGGTTCAACACCGATACTGTTTATCAGGCGAAGTTTAAAAATAGAGCCGGTTGCGATTCTGTCTCTACGCTCTTCCTCAAGGTGTATCCGCAGCCGCAGGACCAGCACCGTCATGATTCTATTTGTTCCGATCAGTCGCTTACTATTGCCGGAGTGAAATATACCCAGCCGCTGGATAACTATCTGATCATGCTCAAGAACGAGAACGGATGCGACAGCGCGATCTATCTCACCCTGACGGTTAACGAACGCCTCAAGGCTACGATCGATTCTGTGCCGTATTCCTGTCTGGATGAGGGACAGATGTATATCTGGATGGATATTGCGGCCGGTGTATATGACAGTCTGATGATCAGGTTCAATACGCCGTATCTGCGTGATACGACGATCTATGACCAGGTGACGAGCGTAGCTATCCCTTATACGGAGAATCTCCTGCCGGGACATTATTCCGCTACGCTGACCTTCCACCAGTTCTGCTGCGGCCAGTATGCCGAGACCCGGGGCTTCGACATCCGCTATCCGAGCGCTATCGTGGAGCAGAAATGGAATGATGTGCTGACATTGCTCAGCCCGAAATACAACGGCGGATACGAGTTCCTCTCCTTCCAGTGGTATAAGGACGGCATGCCGCTCCTCGGCGAGACCCACTCTTATCTCTACCAGCCGCTGGATTTCAACTCGGAGTACTACGTGGAACTGATGCGTAAGGATAGCGTGGTGATGACTACCTGTCCTATCCAGCCTGTTTATCACGAGCAGCAGACCGCCTATCCGACGATCGTGCAGGCGGGACAGCACATGCCTATGTACATGGATCATCCGGTTACGATATGGTATTATACCGCTGCCGGCCAGCTCTATAGCACGTTCGACCTGCCGCAAGGCTATACCTCGCTCCCGACACCGGGACAGCCGGGCGTCTTTGTTATCAAATCTGTAAACTCCGAGGGCGAGACAAAAGCCCAGGTAATGATAGTAGAATAAACCATCTGAATGGTAAATTGTAAATGACCAAATGGTAAATGATATTATGAAGAGATTGGTTCAAATAATACTGGTGGCAGTGCTGGCTTTGGCTGCACCGGTACAAGCAGTAAAACGCTATTCCTGTGATTTCGAGACTGAAGAGGCACGTAATCGCTGGGTGCTTAACCCTACGGCGAATAATACGATCGCCAACCAGATCCGGAACAAATGGTATATCGGCGAACCGGGTAATAATGACAAAAACGGTCATTATGGCTTGTTCATTTCGGACGATAATGGTCAGACTGCTCATTATACCAATACTGCCGGTTGTTTTGTCTTTGCGTATGATACGATCCGTTTGGATCATCTGGACTCGGGCGACTATACGCTCTATTTTGACTGGTGCGCGATGGCGAACGTTTCCAGTAATTTTGATGGTCTGTATTTGTTCTGGATTCCGGATTCCATTAAGATTCGTTCCATTGCCTCTTCCAGTGGAGCAATCCCTTCCCAGTACGAGGACTATATCATTCCTCTCCAGCCTATGGCCAACATGGACTTTCTGAACGGTACTTCTACCTGGCGTCAGTGCGCGGTAACCATTCCCAATAGCGAGTGTGATGGTACGCCGCACTATCTCGCTTTTGCATGGACTAACGGTTCCAACCAAGCACAGCAACCTGGTGCGATGATTGATAACATCAATATTACCGATAATACACCTTGTGATGCGCCTGATGATTTGAAGGTTACTCCTAACGGAACAACCGTTACTCTGGATTGGCAAGGTACAGGTACGGAATATGAGGTCAGTGCCTATTCCTATGAAACAGGCACTTGGTCCGGACCGAAACTTGTGACGGGTAATCAGACCAGTTTTACCGGACTTCCAATCGGTCAGACGGACTTCATTGTTCGTACGAAATGTGATGTCGATTATTATAGTTTGAAGACCATCGTCTCCAAGCTCATCTATTATCCCGACCAGCTTTGTGTGGATTATCTGAACCTAAGTAATGCGAAATGCTATATTAACAACTCGAAGCCGAATAACTCGCGTACGTTTAATGATTTCAAATTGGTACCGGCAGTGGATTACGGGCCAAGCGACAAAAAGAGTCGTCATGTAGTCCATTTTGATCGTCAGGAAACAGAGCCGCGTACCGGTGGTGTAGCGAAGACCATCCCGGATGGAGAATTGGCTTCAGTTCGTCTCGGTAACTGGGATAACGATGATGAGGCAGAACGTATTGAGTTCTCTTTCCCGATTGATACAATCAAATATCCGGTATTGTTGCTCAAATATATGCCGATTCTGGAAGCTCCGGGACACAGTGATGATGAGAACCCGCGTTTCAAAATGGATATCCTCATTGATAATGTGACTATCGGCGAGTGCGGTCAAGCGGACTTCAATGCCAATAATGTGCTCCAAGGTGGTCAGTTGAAACCCGGCGCGGCTGCGCAAGGATGGCATGTGACTCCGTCTGCAGTAGCAGAGGCTAACGGTGCGGATGTGGTTTGGAAAGAGTGGACCACCGTCGGTGTGAACCTCAAAGCGTATGCCGGAAGAGGAAGTACCATCATGGCACGTTTGACCACGCACGATTGTACGATGGTGCAACACTGCGGCTACGCTTATTTTACACTCGGTTGCTCCGATGGTAAACTCAAAGGTATGAAGTGCGGTGAGATCAACCCCGAGTTCACGGCGCCGGACGGCTTCGTGTATAGTTGGGCTTATGCCTATAACGAGCGCTACCGCGACCCTGTGACGGGATTGATGCCGGAGCAGTATATATTGGGTCACGAGCAAACCTATAATGCCGGCTACCAGGACGACAGCCTCTATGTAGTGGATTGTATGTTCGTCCAGGACAGCACCTGCTTCTTCTCCCTCTATGCTTCCACGCTGGCTACCAACCCTATCTCGGTTATCAAAGAGCCGCAGATCCTGCGTCATTGTACAGATAACGTGTATAAAGTTAAACTCGATGCGTCGGATTCATGGGTTCAGGAGATCGACCACGTCACGAACGATACGCTCAAGAACAAGAACTATCATATCGAGACCTACGAATGGAATATCGAAGGACTGCCTTACGGCTGGTCCGACGAAGTGAGTCCTACCTTCGATCTGCCGGCAGCAGGAGGCGTCTTCCCCATCTCGCTGCGTACCACATGCGGTACATGCGAGTCGATTGTTTACGACACCCTGCGCCTCGAACCTCTCGGACCTACCCATGAGACGCAGTCTATCGTCCTCTGCGACGAGGACCGCAAGAAAGGTTTCGTATGGGCGGAGAATACAAAAATCGGAAGAGACACCACGTACAGCACCTATGGTCTTGTGGATTCGGTTACCCTCTATAGCGAGGTGACTACCTGCGACAGTATCATCTATCTGGAGCTGAAAGAGCCGGTGCGTAACTACCACGACACGATGCTGCTGCCGGAGAGCCTGCCCTTCACCTATATGGGACGCACCTACGGCAAGGACACCAAGACGATGGTGGATACCATCCCGATGCAGACCAACTGCGCTATTACCTATGTCCTGAATCTGGAGATCTACGAGTCGCTGATTGCTTCGATGCCTAATACAGCCTATCAGCTCTGCGAAGGGGATCCTACGCTCACGCTCGTCTATGATATAGCCCGCGGACGAAGCCTGCGCTACAGCTATACCTTTGATAACCCGGCTCTCCCGTCCGAAGGTCCTGTCCATGGCCAGCAGCCGAAGGGACAGTATCAGATAGATATACCTGTAGATGCATCGCTGCGGCCGGATGTCTATACCGGTTCGCTGCTGCTGGTGGATTCGATGCCGGAGTTCAACGTGACGATTCCGTTCACGGTGTCGCTCCGTTATGCGTCGGATGTGATCACCCAGCGGTGGAATGATGTCCTGGCGATCCGCAATGCCGATTATAACGGAGGCTACCAGTTTGATTCCGTACAATGGTATGTCAACGGCATGCCTATCGAGGGAGCAACGGACTTCGTCTATTACACCGGCGGCAACGGCGTACAGCTGCGCTTCGGCGAGGAGTACCAGGCGCTGCTGATGAGGAAAGACGACGGTGTCAAGCAGTTCACCTGTCCGTTTATTCCGGCGGCTGTAGCAGCCGAAGTGAAGGATATGCCTTCGCTCGTGCCTCCGTCTGCTCCTCTGCAGATGAGGGGCAAGGGTACGGCGTACTGGTACGACATGCTCGGCAACCGCCATGGCGCACAGACGTATGACAACTCGGAGATTCGCACGCCTGCTGCGCAGGGATGCTATCTCTTGATTCTGAATGAGGAGAATACGCGTGCCGCGCATAGAATATTAGTGAAATAGTCTCCTCCCCTCCATGGGGAGGTCGGGTGGGGCTTAGTCCTTCGGACTCCAGAAGAAGTCGGTTATCCATTTGGGTATCCGGCTTTTTTTCGGTGCCTCCGCCTGACGGCTGACATCTGACGGCTGATGGCTGATGGCTGACGGCTGAGAGCTTTCCGCCAACGCCCTCTGCAAGCGGTCTTTGCCCGCGCCGAAACGGACACCTACTGCTGTCTGTACTTTCCAGTTCCAGTTGCTGAGTTTGATGTAGTTGTCGTTAGCAGTCCAGCCGGAGCGGAAGCGTATGTTCTCCGCTGTTGCCCAGGCATTCAGATGCACCCATTTGTTGATCTCCCAACTCACTGCTGCGCGCATGTTACCCGTCACATGCACCGGATAAGACGGATTGAGGTTGTACATCGGGTCGTCCGGCAGACCTTCCGCTATGCTGTCCGGCAGATAGAAAGACGCTAAATTGACCGTGTAGGTCACTAACATTGCGGCAGCGGAGGCGTGCAAGACTACTTTGCCTTTGTTGGGCGTATAATTGATGCCGTAGCCTATACCTACTGCTATCTGACGCGTACGGATGGCGGTCAGACTGGACATCAGCAGCGGTAACAGAGGCACGTTGTTGTCTGTGTATCGCAGTGTGTCTTTCAACTGCACCTGACTGGATGTGTATGCCAGATGAACCAGAAACGAACCCGCTGTCTGTTTCTGTATGTACGATTGTTTGACGGCTGCCTGGTGGGAGTAATGACGCGCGTTAAGCGCATACCATAGGTTCAGGCTCGCATTGGTGATGGTAACCTTGTCTTTGCCGAAATCCCAACTCTGCTGGTCGCCAAATTGCAAGTTCGTGTGGATATTGGTGCTGGTATGGATACCGAAATCAATGCCGATGAACTTACTGCCGAGCGAGAAAGAGAGACGTTGTGCGTAGGCATGGATAGCGTCCCAACTGTAGCCGAAACCGAAGCCGCGGTAGCCGGCGTAGAAACCTAAATCGACGGAAGGAGTCGTCTTGTTTAGCAGCGTAATGGTCTGAACGCTATTGTCCTGCGCCTCGGAGAAGGATGTCAGGTTGGAGTTGATCCCGATCATGCCGTTGGTATAAGCGATCCGCCAGCTATGCTCCGGCAGACCGATATACGAAGTGTCTATTCCCCGCTGGAGATACCGGTCCACCCAGTTGCCGGTGCGGTAGAAGAAGAGCAGCGCCTTGTTCGGCTTCTTCTCCGGCTTGGCAGGCTTGTCCGTTTCTAGTTTACCTAGTGTATCTAGTTTACCTAGTGTGTATAGTGTATCCGGTTTGGCAGGCTGTCCAAGTGTATCCGGTTTATCCGGTGTAGCCGGGGCAAGCTGTTCCCCCTCTCCTGAGGAGAGGGTCGGGGTGAGGTTATTCCCTAACGCCCAAACGCTAACCGCTGCCAGTAATGCTACTATGATGTATAACCGTTTCATGTTTGTCCGGATTCTCTAATTAGTCTAGTTTATCTAGTTCGTCTAGTTTGTCTAGTTTGTCTATTTGGGGCCCCCGGAGTAAACCAAGCCCTCTGGGCTGTTTGCTATGGGGAGAGCGGAGGCAGGAGTTGCCTTGTCAATTTAGCGGAGCGGTATTGACCGCCGCAATCTCCTTGCCGAACGCGAGTGCAAAGGTACAACTTTTTTCGCAAATACGCAAATTATTTTGCACGCAAGCATGATTTGACCGGTCGATAACCACTCACCGCCGACTCGGGAACGTGAGCATCACGGGACCATCTCCTGACCATCACGCAATCACCATAGGACGACGTCGGCCTCACGCCGGCCTCACGTCTGCCCCACGCCGGCATAATATCTGCTGAATAACATAATTATGGCTGTTTTGCAAACTGAATATAGCAGAAATGGCGAAAATTCGTCAAAAAGTGTTGATTTTTACACACACGTGTCGTAGAAATGTTGTAATTTTGCATCCGGTTTTATATTTATATAAATAGAAAAGCCTACAAGCCCATTTATTATTAGGAAATACACAATATATAGCCCCGGCTCAGGGCGTAAAAACAGAAGCCCAAAGATCTTTGACATATTGTACTTCTATTGAGAAAATGCATTTTTTTCAACGAAAAAGTGGAGAAAAGCTTGCGTATGTGAAAAATTTGTTGTAATTTTGCAGCAGATTTCAAAAGAAAGCAAGTTTATGATAGCCACATTAGCTGAAATACAGAAGTTCTTAAACGATTTTCACCAGAAAGTAGAGGTGTTCGACATCTTCTTTATGGATGACCGAGAGAAGAACTTAAGTGCCATTGACGATTTGGGCATTATCCGTGGTGTGCGTAAGGAGGTAATTAAATCACTTACTGTGGATGATTATTCCGAAGGACCCATTAAGAACATTCTCAATGCTTGGGGCGACTTATGGGTGTTCGGGAAAGATGTGGAAGGCAAGGAAGTGTATATCAAAATCAGTTACGGTATGCCTAACCGTCGAGCCATCTGTATCTCATTCCATTTGGCTGAATATCCAATGAATTATCCGTATAAGAAAGGAGGTAAGTCATGATGAAACAAGTAATAGATAGTCCTTTTAGCGAGGGGAAAGCGCACCTGCAACGTCAGATGGAAACCATGGAGTATCGCGGTGAAATGTACACCTATGAGCACGTCAATTATCGATGTGATGAAACAGGGTTGGAATTCACCACCGACGATATGGATTTTGATAACCTTGAGCGGGTTTATGTGCAGTATCGCGCGAAATATAATATCCCTTCACCTGCAGAGTTGACGCAAATGCGAGAGCGATATGGGTTGTCGGCAATTAAGATGGCGCAGATTCTTGGATTGGGAGTGAATCAGTATTCCAAGTATGAGCAAGGTGAGATGCCGAGTGAGTCTATTGGTAAGATGCTACGTTCTATCCAGACACCGGCAGTGTTTATGGAGTATATTGGGGATGCCAAGAACCAATTCAGTGAAGAGGAATACAAAAAGATATGTGCGAAAGTGCAGAAGTCGTTCTTGAAGATTATCAAGTCGAAGCCTGACTTGTCCTGGTTCTGGGAATTGTTTTCTCCGCGTGGATTAGATCGCGTAGCTTTGTAGCACTTGCATGACATCATTTTCTCAGTAGGAGCAACGGCTTTCCGTCGCTCCTATTTGTGTATGGAGGTACATGATTGTCAATACTTTTTGTTAATACCCCAATAAGGGTTTAGTAAGACTTTAGTAAGACTTTCTTCCCTTGCGTCGAATTGTATTCGACAAAAATAAAATCATTGTCCATAATCGTCGGATCCCATCCGACACCAAATAGAATAACATAAAACACAAAATATCATGACACACTTTAACTTAAATCGAATGCTGCTTGGATGCAGCGCGTTGGGGCAATGAGCATCGGACAGATGTGGGGATGAAAAAGATTATAGTGCGCTATTATTCAGCACTAAAAAAAACGAATAAGTGCCCTTTGACATATTGGATTTACCGCAAAAATGCAGAAAATTCATAGAATAATCGTGCAAAGCTAAGAAATCAGAACGATTTTTGCAGAATTATTTGCACATGTCAGAAAAAAGCTGTACCTTTGCGTCATAAAACGCAAAACAACAGAAACATGGAAACAACCCAACCGACATTCAATCAGGTATTTGACATGGCTTGCATGTTATCTCGTACTGAGCAAAGACGATTAGTTAATCGTATAGTGGGCGTGCTTCTTGAGGACGAAGATGGTTTTCTGCGCCAACGTAGAGAACATATTTCTGAATCTGAGCAACAGATAGCAGCAGGAAAGGTCTATTCGGAAGAGGAATCGGACAAGATGATAGAGGATATCTTTAATGAATTATCTACTATCGCAGCATGAAGGTTATTCGTACCGAGAGAGCTATCGAAGGCATTCGTAGCGTAGCCGGATATATCGCCCGTACTTTTGGTAGACAGGCGTTGCTGGAATTTCAGGCGCGTTTGCAGGAATGTACAAAATTGATTAAAGAAAATCCCGGAATAGGAAGTGTAGATTGGGATGTTTCTACTCAGGAAAAGCAATATTTAACGATTCTCATTTATAGACGTAGTTGGATGGTGTATCGTGTTGAGGGTGAGATAATCTATATAGTGGATTTTTATGATACACGAAAATCTAATCCTTCGAATGAAAGATACGAATAAGTCTAATTGAGATATACAAAATTACTACAAAGCGGTAAATTCAATAGCGATTTACCGCTTTTTTTGTGCGTTTTGGTGCTGAGCGTCGGACAGGCGTGGGGAGCGTGAGAGTTTAGGATTTAGAGATTCAGTACTCCTATCCGGTACTATAAAATGGATAGAAAAGATCTTTGACATAGTGAAAAAGACTAAAAAATGCAGGCAACTCTTGCATATGTCGTAAAAAAGTCGTACCTTTGCAGCGTCAAAGGTAACTAAACAATAAGAATTATGGCAACTTATGCATTAACAATCAATGAGCGTAGCAATAGCGGAAAGGCTCTTCTGAAATATTTGGAGGCGCTAAATTTAGATTTGCAAGTCATCCCGAAAGTACGCATGCGCAAAAGTAGTTACGAGCGTTCGATGGATGATATTAAGCATGGCCGCATCGAGAAATTCGCTTCGGCAGATGAGATGTGTAAATCATTAGGCATTTAAGCTATGTATAGCGTCCAATTGACCAAGGCTTTCCGCAAAGATGTGGAACGCTGCAAGAAGCGCGGTTACGACATGCAACTGTTAAATAAGGCAATTCACCTGTTGGAAAAAGATGGGTGTCTGCCTTCGGTTTATAAGCCTCATAAGCTGTCCGGTGACTATGCAGGTTCGTGGGAAGCACATATCAAGGGGAACTGGTTGTTACTTTGGCAGCAGAATGACACAGAGTTAATACTTCTCTTTACGGGTACAGGTACACACTCTGATATTTTCTAATATCCCTGCAATTATAAATTTTTCAGTCTGACATGGAACTAAAGTTTCGTGTCAGATTAGTTTATGGTCTTTTTCATGGTCAAAAAAAGGAACAATATATAATAACTAACTAACGAATAATCATAAAAACACCAAATACAATGAAAAACTATTTACAAGTTAATCGAGCCCTTGCGGCGGAGAAAAACTTCAACTTTTTATCTAATCTTTATGCGAAGGTGCTCCAAAATGCAGGGGGGGGGGCTTCGCAATACTGCGTATCGCAATCTGAAGGTGCGCAAGGTAAAAACTTGGATGAAAAAGCGCAATTGAGTCCGAGTTGCCCCTTACTTGCCTCTTACTTGCCTCTTACTTGCCCCTTACAACTCCGTCGCATTGCGCTTATCTTGTGCGTTTTGGTGATGAGTGTCGGACAGATGTGGGGAGAAACGGCCACCAGTGCAGTAGCTGGAACATATTCGGTAGTATACTCATCATCTCCTATTGGTGGAGAAAAGAAATTCAAAGAAATTGCGACTAATGCTGTTTATCTTTATAGAAATTCTTCGTGGAGTTATTCGAATAACAATGGAGTTAAAGCAACATCGGGTAATAATTCGGGAATAGTATTTTATATATCATCTCCTATGAGCCTTTCTGCTACAATCTCTCAAAAAGCAACAACAGCAGAAACGGTAACAGTGTATGTAAAATCTGTATCTAGTGCTTTTTTTCAAGAATTAGTAGATGGTTCAGATAATAATACAACCGCCTCTACAAACCCGGAACTAGGGGATGTCGGTTCTTTTACAATTGCAGGGTCTACAACAATTCAAACATATACAGATTCGTATGCTTCAGCGTTATCTGCGGGTTATTATTATGTATATGCTACAAGTTCGGCTTCTTCAGTAAATACCTATCTTCAATCAATTACACTAGCAACTTCTTCCTGGAAACTGAAAGGCGATTTTGATAGTTGGGGCGATGGATATGCAATGAGCGGAAGCGGAACGGTTAGTGTTACACGTACATTGCCGGCTAATAGTCGTTATGAGTTTAAATTCCACGATGGAACGAGTTACTATGGTAATACAGGTGCTATAGTCCATTCGATTAGTGGCTGGGAATACGAAACGGGTAAAGATAACGGAATTCTTTATACTGGTCCGGCGGGAGATTACACTTTCAGCATCAATACTTCAACCCATGTGGCAAGTATTACTTATCCGGATGTAGATCATCCGAATTCCAATTATATATACATCAAAAAAGGAGCAGGCTGGAGTGATGCTCGTCTTTATAACTGGGAAGAAGGTAGTTCAAGTACAATGTCGGATTGGGACGGAAGTCCTATTCTTGCAACAACCACTATATGCGGTACGGAATATTGGTATGGTGCTGCCTATTGGAATAAATTGAAATTCCGCGATGGAGGAAGCAATCAATCCAATGAATTGTCCTTCGATAAAGATGCCACAGGAGGCGGTGGTGGCAAATATCTGGATGAAACGACGCATGCAAGCACATGGTCCAATTTTGCCTTATACACTATCACCTTTGCAGGCAATGGAAATACCGGTGGAACGATGGATGCTATAGCAGGGCTTTGCCCGGGAGATGATCCGGTGCTACCTGCAAATACATTTGAGAAGACAGGTTATGATTTTGCTAGTTGGACAGCTTCGGCATCTGTCAAGGTAGGCGGTTCTTCCGTGACTACTGGCATTGCAGATGAAGCAACGATCCAAGATGTGGCAGCAAATGTTACTCTCACCGCTCAATGGACACCGATATCGGTTAGTTCGATTACGGTTAGTCCGTCAAGTAAGAAATTAGATGTAGCCGGAACACAACAGTTATCAGTTGAGGTGTTGCCTGTAACGGCCTTGGATAAGGAGGTTACTTGGACTACCAGCAACGGTTCTATTGCAACGGTAAGCAGCACAGGTTTGGTTACTGCTGTGGCTCCGGGTTCTTGTACTATTACCGCTACGGCTCATGACGGAAGTGGTGTAACAGGAACGTGTAGCATAACGGTGAATAAGATTACTCCGACGACATATAACTTCTCTGCGGATAAGACGATTCAATGTGGAGAAGATGATATAACTTTTACCTTAGCAGGAAGTCAAGTTGGAGCGACATATTATATTACTAAAAAATCCGATGGGTCTACAACAATAGGCGAAAGCAAAGCGGGAAATGGGTCGTCAATCAGTTTTACTGTTGCCGACGCTAAATCGGGTGATTATTATTGTTATACTTCCGAGACGTCCACCTTTGAAAAGTATAAGGTTTCAAAGAGTAAAGTAACCATTTCTGCCGGAACCGCTACTTCTATTACAACTCAGCCGACGAATCAGGAAGTGACGGTAGGCGAGGAGGCAACACTGACGGTTGTTGCTGCCGGAACGAGTTTGAGTTATCAATGGAAAGAGAGTGCAACCGAAGGCGGTACTTATAGCGATGTGGCTTCGGATGGTACGAGTTCTTCATATAGCGTAACTCCTGATGCAGCTGGCACCAAATGGTTTAAGTGCGAAGTAACTGGTACTTGCGGAACGGTAACCACTGAAGCACGCAAGATCGTTGCAACCGCGGCTAAAATCACTCCGACTGTGACTTGGACGACTGTGCCGAGTACCGTTTACAAGGGAGGTAAATATGCTATTGAGGTATCTACCAATACTGACGCTTCGTTAGTAGCAGGCAGCCTGACTTGCACTAACGGAACACTGAGCGGTGTGGCTGTTTCGGATGGCGTATTTACCGGTTATCTGGAGATAGCCACTAACGCTTCTTCCGCTCCGACACTGACGTTGACCACTTCTGCCGGTTCTACTTATGCCGCCAAAACGGAAACGAATGATGACATCGAATTAGGTAGCTGTGAAGGAGGTGGTGGCTCAACCATTTATAGTTATACCATAACGAGTACTTCTAATGTCACAGGTGGCTCTGCAACAGGAGGTTCTGTAGATATTAACGGATTGGATGACGGTGCTACAGCTATTGATGAAGTAGATTACTATAAAATTGGTGGGGATTTTTCGCTATCGAAAAGGTATATAAAGATAACATTATCTGGTACGACACTTGCTGCGGGAGATGTAATTACGTTGTTTGACGCAGTAACCAGTGACGATAAGGGAACATTTATTTTATATGATTCAGAAGGAACAAGTCGTCACACATATGGAAATATTTCTACTAAAGATGAAGTTACAGAGCAAAAATATACGGTAACAGCCGGCGATGGATTGGTAGGAAGTAGTGTGTTCTATATAGGTAGAAATGGTTCAAACGGACGAATTCGTACTATTACTATTACTCGTCCAGGTGGCGGCTCTTCTCAAACGACGAACCTCACATGGAGCGGCGGATTAGTGGACGAAGGCTCTGTGGATAAGACCGTAGGTGATGCGAACTTCACTTATACCGCTTCGAGCAACAACTCCAATGGTGCGATAAGTTATTCTTCAGGAACCACTTCAGTGGCAACTATCAACAGCAGTACGGGAGAAGTGACCATCGAAAGTGCCGGCTCAACAACCATTACGGCTACTATTGCCGAATCAGGCTGCTATCCGACGAAGAGTATCACATACACCTTGACTGTAACGGCTTCTTGCACTTCTGTTGCGGCGCCGACGGCTTTGACATGCTCGGCACATACGAGTAGCAGTTTGATATTTACTTGGACAAAGGCAGATCATGCAAGCACTTATACAGCTAAGTTGTATAGTGATGCCGAATGTACGAGTCAGGTTGCGAGCCAAGACCTCGGCGATGTGGCTACGGTTACGTTTAGCACGTTGACCGCAGAAATGACGTATTACTGCAAGATTCAGTCTCATGGCGATGGTTCGACCTATTGCGCTGATGGCGGCACGACTGGCGCACAAAACGGAACAACCGATGCAGTACCTGTCGGTCACACCGTGACGTATGAGTACAACGGTGCAACGAGCGGTGCAAGTCCGACAAGTGCAACCGGTGCTTCTGTAACCTTGCCGACTCCGACAAGAGCGGGTTATGAGATGGATGGCTGGTACAAGACCGACGGCACGAAAGTAAGTTCGCCTTACACCCCGACGGCAGACATCACCCTCTATGCCCGTTGGCAAAAAGCATGTGATGCAGGTGCGGGAAGTGTGGCTACCTTTAATTTCAATGCTGGCAATTCTACGGGTTTGACTATTGAGACGAACGGCGCCAATGCAACTTATAGCGTCGTTAACTCAAAAACCAATAATATTCCTGTATTGGATTCTTATTTCTTAGCATCTAGTTTTAAGAATGATGCATCGGGCATTATCACTATTACAACAGATGCTACTTACACAGATATCGATAGTATTAAGTTGAATAGTGCGGCTACGGATAATGCCAATCCTAAGATTGCTATTTTTACGGTATCGGGAGAAACAGAGACCAACCAGCAAAGTGCGTTTGCGTTGAGTTCCGGGTCCGTAAAGACATGGCGTGCTACACCCTATAAGAAAGACCTCTCAAGCAAAAAACCGGATGGAAAGGTACGCTTCAAACTGACAACAGGTGGTTCCGGTAAGTCTGCCGGTCTGGATAATATCCAAATCTTCTACGGAGGAGGTTCCGGTACCTGTTATCATGTGTACTACCATGGCAATGGCGCAGAGAGCGGATTTGTAAGCGATACTACTTCTTATGCCGATGACGCCAAAGCAACGGTATTAGGTTATAACGACAGTCGCTATCCGTTAACGAAAGATGGCTATGACTTCCAAGGATGGGCAACGAGTGCCGATGGTGCAGTAGCTTATACCGCAGGTGAGAAAATCACTATCGATGGCGCAGATGTACACCTCTATGCGAAATGGGCAACAGCAAGTACGGCGTTAGTAACGTGGAAAATGAAGACCGCAAATGATGAAGCGTGGGCAACTACGACAGGTACAGGTACTACGGACGAAACAAATATTACTTCTATCTCAACCGCCCACGACGAAGGTGACAATAAAGCGAAGAACTCTGCGACCGCAAAAACTGCAATGGCATCAGGCGAAGTATCGAGTACAGCGGCTCCTGACAAGAGTGCCCGGTTTACCTTCACTATCGCAGGCGGAAAGCAAGTGGAGATTAACAAGTTCGACTGCAAGGTATTCAATGTTAGCGACGGAAACCGTACTTACAAGGCGCAAATCTCCGATGCTGCAGGCAATGTATATAATAGTACCAATACCGTGCCCGTTACAGCATCTGCAACACTGACAGACGCATCGTTTGTATTCGGTAGCGGAAAGATCTTGCGCGGTGCAGTAACTATCCGCATTTATGCATGGAAGACCTCCGGTTCTCCGACGGAGTTCCGTATGGGGCCGGATGTGAAGTTCTACGGCACGGTGGAGGACTATGCATGCGCAACGCCTTCCGCACCGACTATCAACGGTGTATCGGAATACGTGCCGGGTCAGACCATCACCCTAACAGCTTCGCATGACGGCGAGAACTACGACAACCTGACAACCTATACTTGGTACAAGGGCACAGACTGGGCTACGGCATTAGACAATACCCCTGTACAGGCTGCGGCTACGGGAGAAAGCGGCTACACGCTGACTATAGCTGATTGCACTACCGGCAATGCAGGGCTCTATTGGTGCGAGGCGGCTAACGGTACCTGCGTGGCGCATAGCGCTGCCGGTTATGACGTAACTGTTTTTCCGGCATATACCATCACGTATAACCTAAACGGTGGTGAACTGGATGGTACACAGAAGACATCTTATACTCGTTTTGATGAGGACTACACTTTGCCTACTCCGACGAAAACAGACTATGTCTTTGCCGGATGGTATGGGGCGAGTGACTTCTCCGGTTTACCGACTGTAGTATTGGGGGCTGGTTCTGTTGGCGACAAGGAGTACTGGGCTAAGTGGGGTTCGGCTGTAACGGCTACTTGGACTGTCACTAAAGTGGAAGACAAACTTTATCGCGGCGGTGGCGACTATAGCGTAAAGGCAGTTATTGACCAGATGGCATGGAACGAGTCATACAAAGATCAACTGGAACTGACGGCAACTGAAGGCGTGACGCTGAAGAATATTGTTGCGAGCGTTGTTTCAAGTCACGTGCAAGTAACGGCAGACTTTGACATCACAACCGGCTTGGCAGCAGATGCAACAGAGATTACTTTCACGCTCTCTGTCCCTGCCGACGGAACTTATGCCCCGGCGGAGTTGACGCATGACGAGGATTTGAGCACTTGCGTCGGAAGTCCTACCATAATTTCTATTTTTGATGGAACTTCGGATACAGAGAATCCTAACTCGAGTACAAATAATAAATATAAACAAAGTACGCAATTTACAAACGCCACAACGGGATTTAAATACGAATTACATGGAATAAAGGGTAATTTGATAGATATTTCAGAAGCAACTTATACAGGTCGTGGAGAATATACCAGAGCTATCCAATGGGGAGGAGCAAGTACAAGTTATTACGCAGAATTTATAGTGCCAACGGGCTATACTGCTTCAATAACAATAACTTATGTGCTAACTTCTAATTCTCCAAAGTATATCGGTTTCGGAACAACCAAGGCGGCTCAAACTAATGGCTCAAATTATGATATTAATGAAACTATATCTTCAAATAATGTAGTCGGCACAAGTACATTCAGTTCCTTGTCAAGTGGTACCTACTATTATGTATGTAGTGGCGCTACGTCCTTCTATATTTTAGGTGTCAGTGCGACTCTTACTCCTTCCAGTGGTGGCATTACTCCGACCCTGAGTTGGGATCCGGAGTTGAACACGGATGAGGATTGGAAACCCGCGAATACCCGTCTTGAAAAAGAAACCGGTGATGTGGACTTTACGTTTGTGGCAGTTCAAGACAAGAACAGCCTCGGTACTATCACCTATAGCAGTAACAATACCGCGGTGGCTACGGTGAATGCTGCCGGAACAGTACATATCGTTGGCGCTGCAGGCGATGCTACTATCACAGCTACCTTGGCTGCAAGCGGTTGTTTCGAAGAGGCAACAGCTACGTATAACATCTATGTAGAAGATAACTGTATCGATGAGCCGGGTACAATCAGCACAGAAGACCTCGGCTGCGATGGTATCAAAATGACCGTCAGCGGGCATACAACTTCCGGAGAGACTGTAAGTTACCAATGGTATAAGAACGGCGTATCGTTAGCACCTGCCGCACAGGAGGCAACCTATACCACCTCTGCCGCCGGTGAGTACTATGTAATAGTGACCAATACCGGTACAGACCACTGTGCAATGGCTTCCACCAACACCGTGACGGTAGAGGCAAAAACAGCGATTTCTGTGCCGACAAACATCGTTGACAGCTGGTACGTGAAGAACGGTCGCCGTACGCCGGATATAGCACTCTGGAAGACAACAGGCGTTTCAACCTTTACCGTAAAGAACAATGACGGTGGAGCAACAATTGAAAATATCGGTGGATGTACATTTGAACTGAAAGACGGTATCATCTATCTGAAGGGAACTACTTCTACAGGTGCAGCACCAAGCGGAATGGAAGCCGGCGATTTAGTAATTAAAGTAGAAGTAAAGGATGAATGCGGAAGCAATACAAAGACTTCTTCTACTATCACTATCCACCGCCAGGCAGCTACTACCTATAAGGAGATCGCGTTTGTAGCTGATGGCGGAAAAGGAATGAAAAAGGATTCCATCACAGTTGGACACGGAGACGGAACTGAACTATACGAATATCTGGATAGTGTTGGTACAGCAGCAGGAAACCGTCTGTTCCAACTATCAGAACGGAATATCTATTGGACAACCGATGAGAAGGCTATCCGCGAAGAGTACTCGCAGTTTGACGGAATCCTCATTACCGATGATCCAAGCACGAATACGGTTGTTAAAACAGGAGATGACTACAAGACCAAGGGCTATGTGAATGCCTTCGGTACGATGGTGGATGTCCGTCCGATATTTACGATGGAGGCTTACGTGAGTGCGCTGAATAACTGGGGTTCTAAGGGTATAAAAGGAAATCCGCAATCACCTAATCCGCGTCAGTATGAGATGCGTCTGGAATGTAAAGACCATGAGATATACGGCGCCGGTCTGCCGACTCCGGAGGACGGAACAAACGTATGGGAGGAAGTGATTGACGGCGAGATATTCCGCCATGTGATCTTAGTCGATTCGATGAAGGGTGTATATAAAGGCGTGGCGTATAATGCAGAGACGGCTGGTGACAAAAAACCGGCACTGCAAGGCTTTACGGGTGAAGCAGCCGGCAGTCTGTTGGGTCTCGGACGTATTCTCGAAGGCACACTGCAAGCGGCAATCGAGCGTCAGGAAGAGCCCGCAGCGCGTCTGCTCGTAATGGGTATCAACGCCAAGGCTCTCCAGCCGACATGCGCGTTGACCAACGAAGGCAAAACCGTGATAAAGAATATCCTGGTTTACCTCCTCAAGACCAACATGGAGGAAGTGGACGACTGCTCCAACTACTTCACTGGTAAAAATAGTAGTGACTGGAATAATGCATCCAACTGGTCCAAGAATCAGTTACCGTCCAGCGAGGCGAAAGTACGTATTTTGGCGCCGTGCGTAATCAGCGGAATCCAACCGCATGTATTGCAAGTATCGATAGTCAATAGCGGAAACAGTAATATCCGATATACCGCAACAAGTAATGCTGCATGTAACGGAACGCTGACCATCAATGCAGACGGCGCGTTGATTGCAGACGGCAAGGTACGCAGCGCAGTAGCTCCGCATTTCGCAGCCAACGACCTGATGCCTACCACACCCGAAATGCTGACTATCAACACTGGCAGCGACGCACAAGCCGCGCTGATATTCAACAATGAGGAAGGCTTGACCAAGGCAACGGTGAACTACTACAGTAGGGGAAGAAAGTCGGATAACGTATACCAATTCCAGTATTTTGCTGTACCGATGGAGTACGTGGATGTGAATCCAGCCTTTGCCGGATCGGGTATCTATACCTACGCATGGCATGAGAACGGCGGATGGGAGCGCCGAGGCTATTATACCGAACTCTATGCCTTCGAGGGACTCGGTATTACTACCAAGTTTGCTGATCCTCGTACCTATACGATGAAGGGAACTCTTGCATCCACCGCTGAGAGAGAGGTTACTCTGTCCAATGACGCGGCGGAAGGAGCAGCAGGAAAGGGCGATAATATAATAGGAAACAGCTGGATGGCTCCGATCAATATCGCTTCGCTGAAAACCGCTATCGGAGACGACAGTAATATAGAGAAAGCAGTGTATATCTATTGTACTGGTAATGACAAAGCGGATGGCGATGAAGATGTGGATGCAGGTTCTACAGAAACCTCGGGTCAATGGTTGGCTATTCCTATTGATGCTTCCGGCTGGAGCGGATGGGAAGGACTGAAAGTCATTCCGGCAATGCAGGCATTCCTGATCCATGTAACCGGCGAGAGCAGCCTGACGCTCAATTATGACAGCCTGGTGCGCAGTACTGCTACGGACAAACTGAATGAGAAACTCCGTGCTCCGCGCAGGAAAGCCGCCTCCGAGAACGCGTTCTCCGGAATAAGAATGAGCGTAGCCGACAGCCAAACGCATACCGACCTCTATCTCTTCGAAGGCGAGCAGTTCAGCGCGGACTATGATAACGGCTGGGAGGCTAAGTACATGGAAGGCGACGGACGCTCCGCACAGTTCTACGCCATGAACGGCGAAGACAAGATGGCGGTAATGGCTACCGATGAACTGGAAGGCACGTATGTGGGATTTGCTCCGGGCAAAGAGAGCAATTACACCATCTCGTTCTTCGGCGGAGAAGGCACATATTACCTCAATGACCTGAAAGAGGAGAAGTCCACACTTATAGAGCAAGGTAATACCTATTCGTTCATCTATGAGGCGGGCGACATGCCGCACCGATTCCTGATTAGTACTACGCCATTCGGCATACCGAGTGTCACCACCGGTGTGGGCACCGTAGAGGCACAAGAGAAAGTGCAGAAAGTGATCTATAACGACCACGTATATATCATCCGCGGAGGAAAGATATATGATGTTATGGGCAAAATGATGAAATAATGTTTAGTGAGAAGAATTTAAGTTAAGAGAAAGGGAAAGAATCATGAAAGCACAAAACATTATGAAATCATTTGTTATAGCAATCATACTGATCGCAGGCGCAGCACAAGTGAGCGCCGTTACCTACCAAACGAAGTACAAAGGGTCGATGTACAATGTACAAAGTCCCATCTCCTATGGCGCGGCGGCGCCGGCTGCTACCTTCCAATCCACCAGCACCTATGCTTCGCCCGAATGGGCTGAGCAGCCGATGCTGAATAGCGACGGTACGGTCAACGAAGGCGCGTACATGGGCGGCAAAAATAATGCCCCCGGACCGCGGAGAAATGTTACCTCCCCTAACCCAGAAGTTGATGAAGAGAACGACGATGGTAACGTACCCCTCGGCGATGCCCTGATCCCGCTGATGCTTTGCATGTGCGCGTACGCGATATATAAGGTCTCGCGCCGCCGCAAGGAAGCGTGAACTAGGATCCTAGAACCCTAGTATACTAGTATCCTAGACAAATAATACCAACTATGGCAAAACTTAATGATGGCGGCTTCTTGGAAGCCAATGGGGATTATAGAGATCTGATCTTTTACAAAAAGACCAAGATTCTCTTTGATATGACCTATTGGTACAAGGACCGCTATCTGGAGCGAGGAGACAGGACACAAGACCAGATGCAGCAAGCCGCTCGTAGCGGAAAACAGAATATCGCCGAAGGTTCCGAAGACGGATTGACGAGCATGGAGATGCAACTGAAACTGGTTAACGTGGCACGTGGTAGTTTGATAGAGTTGCGCGAAGATTATGAAGACCAACTCATGGTGCATCGCCTCAAGCAATGGAACCAAACCCATCCTCGCTACAATGCCATGGTCAATTATTGCTATCGCCATCATGAGCTCGCCGACTATCAAAAATACTATGAGCAATGGAGCATAGAGGAGTTCTGCAATGTCGCTCTTTCGCTTATCCACCAAGCAGACAGAGGCATGTGGACATGGATCAAGAAGAAAGAGGCGCAGTTCTTGGAAGAGGGCGGCATACGCGAGAAGATGTCCTCCGCGCGCAAAAAACAAAGGGGTTACTAGAATCCTAGGATCCTAGGGGTCTAGTATCCTAGAAAAGAGAAAGGATGGCTAACGGGCCATCCTTTCGTATTCTACGGCTGCCATGAGATAGGCGCCGAGGACTTTGCCTTCCGTATTGTCCTGGATCGGCACATCCTTGCCGATCAGGTAGTACGCTGCCGTGCCGTTGCGGTCGTGGCTGAGACCCGCGGACTGGCAGGAACCCGTGATTGTCAGTATATCCTTGGTACTTGGTATTTCGTCACTTGGTACTTGGCGCACGAAGGTGCGTTGGATGCCTTCGAAGCCTCGCTTGCCTGCTTCCGCGTGGTCGATCAAACCGAGGCGCGAGCCTTTGAGCAGAGCCGCGGTGATGAGGCACGAGGCGGAGGACTCCAGGTAATTGCATTGGGTGCCGCCGGCTTCCACATTGGTGTACTTCGCCGAACCGGTATCGTCCACGCCCTGCGTAGCACATTTCTCCGGACCATAGGCTAAGAGCTGGTACCAACACCCCGTTTCTTTGTCCTGACGGGCTACAAGACCGTCCGACAAGGCTTGCAGATACTCCCGCATCTGGTCGAAGTTTGCCGCCTGCGGCAGCTCCTTCGTACATTGTCCGTCGTCACTTAGTCCTTTCATATACGCTTCCAATACATCCACCAGCGCGAGGATATACCATCCAGCCGCGCGTCCCCAGCTCTCCTCGGAGTGATAAACCGGTGGTAATTGAGAATTGAGAATTGAGAATTGAGATTTATACGCATGTCCGGCGTCGTATATTGCCTTGCCGTTCTTATTGGTCGTCACATCGGTGAAGAGGACATGATACAGAAGCTGTTTCTCTTCGTCCCATAGATAGGGCCACGAGACCTCGAACTGGGTATAGACATCGTTCCATCCGAGTCCCGTTCCCTCGCATGCACCCACTGCCAGCAGTTGCGCCAGCAGCGCGGGACCCATGTACGCCCCGTCGCACCACATCTGACCCCAATAGGATTTCTCGGGGTTGTCCGTAGCCTTGTGCATCCATCCGCCGTTCGGAAGCGAGTACTTGGCTTTATGCTCCGCCAGCCCTTCTGCTGCGCGGTGCATCTGCTCCATATAGTAAGCCGCCTTCTCGGGGTTCTCAAACCGTCCGCCCGGCTTGGCTCCTTCGTAGAGCCCAAGGAACACCTTGGCACAGTTGAGGTCGTCAAGGATACCGCCTCTCACAAGACGGTCCAGCTCGGCTTGGTCCAGACTGTCCGCCCATTGGGCAAGACCTATGTACCACGCATCCGCCCAGGCGGAGTCCTGGTAGTACTGCCATACATCGAGGATACCTTTCGCCACCACGCCGGGTACGTAGTCCCATGTAGCGGCAGTCTCGGGAACGGTCACGCCGTTGGTGGAGTTGGCGTTCGGGAAACCGACACAGTTGTCCTTGTTATACCACGCGCTCATGCGCGCATTGATCATCTGCTCCGAATAGCGGACGGGCTGCGGCTTGGCGCAAGCAGCGAGGAGAATCCCCGCTGCCGCCATCACTATGATATGAGTTGTCTTCATTTGTCTATTTATAGGATACGAGGGTCCTAGGATACTAGAGCCCCTAGGATCCTAGAACCTAAAGGTAACACCCATGAGGCAGTTGATGCCCTGCGAGCGGTAGCCGTAGTAAATCTCGTTCTTCCGGTGCAACCAGTTGTTGAGTTGGAAGAAGATCACGAGGTTCGGCTTCGGCTCCGGGGAAAGTTTACTTCCATCCTTCGTCCTTTCACCTTTCACCTTTCCTCCTACCCACATGTTATATGCCGCACCGAGGTTGAGGTCCACCGTCGGCTTCAGGATATGCTCGCCATCCGTAGCCAGAGCCAGCCTGCTGCCGGTAAAATGGTTGTCCGAATAAACGGACCAGTGCTTGTCTATCTTGCCGTCGATACGCAGGTCGATCTTCCATGCCGCGCGGTCATATACCTTCTTGCTCGTAGTGATATTCGTCACAGCCGCATCTTCGCCTACGAATTTATAGCTGACGTTCTCATGCTCATAGGCAGCCCAGAAGAAATAATCGCCGTTGAGGTTGATGCGGACGATGTCGCGGTAGTGGTAGTTGATCTGACCGCCTATCTTACCTCGGCCGTAATCGCTGTAGGTATAAGCGAAATCACCCGCCATCATCGGCGTGCCCAGACCTTTGGCGGCATAAGTGGTCGTGTTGGTCGTATTGGCGATAAGGGTCATGCAGTCATACATCAGCGCATAACCTCCGTGGATCTCAAAGAGCAGGTCCCTGTACGGGCGGATATGGAATCCCAGTTCGCCATCCACCGGCGTATAGGACGCTGCATGATGGGAGATCACGCCGGCGTGGATCACGCGGTAGCGGTTCGCCTCCATGTAGCCTTGCAGGCTTCCCAGCGCATGGTAGCCCATGATATCCGCATAGAGCGTGAGCCACTGTTTGGCGATCTGCGCCTCCATGTTGATATGCGGCGAGGGGGCAAAAGTGATATTGTCCGTAGCCGACAGGCTATTCCTGCCGCGACCTACGTTGAGGTCCAGGTTCACGCCCAAATGGATCCGGAACCGCTTGCCTTCATACGCATAATACGGCTCCAGACGGAAATTATGGCGGGCGTTATAGAGCGAGTCGGGTATCTGCTCCGCGAGGGAGGAGAGCTGCAGGAAGTTGTTCTGCATATACACCTGCGCTCCCACATGGTGCGCCTCGCTATGCCAGTCGAAATCGGCATGCGTACGGAGCTGGTGCTCGCTTACCGCATTAGGCTTGGCGAACAGCATGTACCCCGTCTGCACGCGGTACTGCACGTCGTTCTTGGCGTTCGCCTTCACGCCCACATACGCCTCGGCGGTCCAGAGCGATGTCTTATCCCTGTCCGTCAGCGGTGCGCGGTTGGCATACGCCGTCTTGTTCTTCTCCCACATGCCGAAACCGCCTCCGGGCGCTGCGGCTGAACCCGCGTAGTCGTACCAATGGCCGTACTTATGATAGTATATATTCCCGCCGTTGACGCCGAAATAGAGGTTGCAGGTAGAGAACGTATGCGTGAACGTAAGCCCCAGTTTGGTGCGGCTGAGCGCATCAATACCCCATTGCGCCTTATGATGGGCATACACATCCAAAATCGATTTCTTGCCGTCATCCAGCTTGTAACCGAAATTGAACAAGGTATTGGGATGTCCCACCGCTCCGCGGATATAACCGTGGTATTTCTTGCCCGGTTCGAACCGCGTAGGTTGCGACAGCAGCGGATGGAAACCGGTGCCGGGAGTGACCTCCGCCGTATATTCCGAATACTCGATAGGCGCAGGCTCCATCTCTACCTCCACTACCGCCGGCTTCGTGGATACTTTGCCTGCCGACTGGATCACCGGCTGGAAATCCCGCTCTACCGTCACGGACCTGTTCAGCGCGCTGTCGCTCTGAGCGAAGGTAAGGGCGAATGGCGAAAGGGCAAATATCGTAATGACGTAATGACGTAATGATGTGATTAATAAATTATTCTTCATCTTCTGTCTCCTCCTTTTCTACGGGTTGTTCGATCTTGTCCAGTTCGGCGAGTCGTGCGCTGATGAGCGCAGGGATATCGTCGTCTTTCACCATATAGTTCTGTTGCAGGACGAGCAGATACTGCCTTGCCTGGAAATACTCGCCGCGGCTGCGGTTGATATCGCTCAGGAGCACCAGTGCGCGCGCCAGCCAGTATTGCTGCTGGGTGTTCATCTGGGTGAACTCCATCACTTGGGCTTCCGCGTTCTCCATGTCCCCGGCTTCGTAATAACTCTGCGCCAGCAGGTATTTGGCCTCCGCGCCTTGCGCCGTACGCACTTCCTTGGCTAATGCCCGCAGGTCCGGCTGGGCCTTGCTCCATTGGTGGAGAGCGATATAGGCTTTCGCTCTCCCGTACATCGCTTCAGCCTCGGTCTCGTCGCTCACCGGCGTGTCGCTCAGCAGTTGCTCCGCTACGTCGATAGCCGCCTGGTGTCGGCCCAGCTGCTGCGAGCAGCGCAGGATACCCAGACGGGCGATAGTGGTGTTCTCGCGGGTGGAGGCGAGAGCATGCATGCGGTAGAATCCGTCCAGCGCACCTTTCCAGTCGCCTTTGTCATAGCATATCTCCGCTACGCGCATGGCTGCCTCTTCCTGATACGGGTTGGCGTTCATCTCCGCCAGCACCGAATACTGACCCAGCGCCTCCGTCGTCTTGCCCAGACGGTAATACGAATCCGCCAGATAATAGCGCGCGGTAGTGCAATAGCGTCCGCCGGCGCAGTATTGCGTGATATAGTTGCTCAGACTCACCGTCGCCTTCTGGTACGCCGCTTGCATATACTGCATCTCGGCGGCTGCATACAGCAGCGAATCCTCTGCCGTGGTGACGTTCATGTTCATCTTCGCAAGGTTCTTCGAGTACGCCAGATATTCATCTACATTGCCGCTCTCGATATACAGTGCCTGAAGGGCGTCCAGAGCGGTGTAGGCCTCTTCCGTAGCCGGATATTTCTCTATCGTCTGGCGGTAGGCGGCTATAGCCTGGTCGTTCTGCCCCAGGTTACGGAAGAGCATGGCGCGCTCCAGAGAAGCCTTCCGTGCCAGCGTGGAGTGGGGATAACCGCCCAGCAGCTGCTCATAGGTGATGATAGCGCTCCGCTCGTCATCTTGCTGCAACTGGGCACGCGCGATCTCATACACGCCGTCGTCCGCATAGTCGGATTTGGGATAGCGTTTCACCAGGTCGCGCAGCACACTGATCTTATCGCTGTATTTATGCTGCAAGCCGAGGGCATAGCCTTTCTGGAACAGCGCGTAGTCCGTTCCGGCAGCCTGCAGGTTCGCCACCTGCGAGTAATACGAGATAGCCTGCGGGAACTGGCGGGCGTTGAAATAGCAGTCACCTATGCGGTTGAGTGCATCGGCGTAGGTCGGCTCGGTAGCCAGTGCCGCATCGATATACATGGAGAAAGCGTTCTGCGCCTTGTTATACTGCTTCTGCGAGAAGAAGGCATAACCCTGCAGATACCGCGCTATGGAGTAGTTCGCCGATCCTTTGGCGCCGGGACGGCTGAAGAAGGTGTTGAGGTCCGACTCGCAGGCGGTGTAGTTGCGCAGACGGTAGTTCGCCTCCGCACGCACATAATAAGCCTCCGTCGTATATTCCGAACTCTCCGCGTCATGCTTGATCACCTCCGTCATCCAGTCCACGGACTGCTGCATCTTGCCTTGCAGGAAATTGTCGGCGCCTAACTGGTAGCGCAGATATTGCTTGGTCTGCAGCATCTTCGGCGTAGGGGAAGGGATCGAGTCCAGCGTCTGGATAGCGGCGGCGTAGTTCTTGCTCTGCATCAGCGCATCCGAGAGCAACTGGTAAATCCGTCCTTCGTATTTGGAATCCGGGTATTGAGACAGAAAATCATTGAATGCCCGCACGGACTCGCCCAGGGCGCTAGAGCTCTGGTAGGTGCAGAGCGTGTAGTTGTACGCCGCCTCTTCCGCTACGGCAGGAGTGATCTTGTACCCCGCTGCGGCCTGGTACGACAACTTCGCCTGCTCCGGCTGACCGAGTTGCACATAGGCGTTGCCCAGCGTCAGACAGGCGGCCTCAGAGATGGAGTCATGCTCTTGCTTGACCTGCTTGAGAGAACCTACGGCAGCTTCATACTGTCCCAACCGGTACTGAACCGTTCCGAGCATGAACATGTCATTCCGCAACGGCTCCTCTTTGTTCTCCGCAGCCGATTTCCGGTAGATGTTCAGGTGCTCCACCGCGCTGTTGTAGTCCTTCTTGAGAAAACTCATCTCGCCCAGTATGCGGTGCAGCTCGCCGTTATTCAGGTTCTCCGGATGCTCGCGAAGCAGCGCGTTGGTTCTCGACTCCGCCTCTTCGTAATCCCCCGTCGCGTAGTATATCTGCGTCAGGTAATAAGGGACGGTCTTGGCGTACTGAGGGTCGTCCTCCAGAGACTTCAGGGCAGGAAGCGCCTTCTCATACCGCTCCAGCTTGTACATGCAGTAGGCGTAGTAATAGGTGCCGCGGGTCGTATAACGGCTGTTCCCCTTGCCCAACTGGCTGAAATAGATAGAGGCACGCTGGTACTCCTGCATCATCAGATAGGCGTATCCGCGGTAAAACGCATAGTCTGTCTGATGATCGCGGCTCAAGGCCTTCGGATCTACCGGCTCCAGTATCTTCAACCCTTGTTTGTAATGTCCTTTCTCTACCTGTAGCACACCCTGCATGAAATGCACCTCGTCCTGAAACGTGGTGTACGGGTACGCCTGCAGATAGCTCTTGAGGTCGCGCTGAAGCATCTTGTCACGTCCGTCGAAACGCTCGGCTAACGCGTTATAGCGCGTCTCCATCTCCGTCGTCTGGGCGGAGAGAGGGGCAAAAAAGAATACAGAGAACAGAATACAGAGTACAGACATAATTAGTCTGTGTTCTGTCAGCGCAGTGGTCTGTATTCTGTCAGCGAAGCGGTCTATCATCTTGCTAATTTGATTTCGTTCCACATCTCAAGCAGCATCTCTTGCGCATCGCCGGCGTCATGCATGAGCGCGCAGCGGTCGATGATGCTCTTGTCTGCATAGTAAACGGGATTGAGGTGCAGGGCATGCGGATCCAGCATCTCGCCGTCAACCTCGATAGGATCCTCGCCGAAGAAATACGAAGCATCTACGGTCTCGGGCCACTCCTCCTCGTCGTTCTGGTCTTCCAGCACTGTCGCTGCGGCAAGAGGACCGCCGGCGCAAGATACATAACCGATCTCGTCCATGTTAGCCAGCGCATTGTCAGCGCGGCACATATAGTCGATGAAATAGGTTGCGGCTTTCACATTCTTGGCATACTTCGGGATAACCCAGCCGTCGAACCATACGTTGGAACCCTCTTTGGGGACGATGTAATCCAGCATCACTCCTATCTCGGCTGCCTCTTCGATGGCAAACTGCGCGTCGCCGGACCAGCTCAGGTTCAGCCATGCTTTGCCTTTCGTCATCTCTTCTTTTCCGAAATCAACCTCCCATCCGCAGATCTGTCTCTTGGCCTGGAGAAGGATCTCTTTCACGGCGGCTACGCGCTCGGGGGTGATGTTGCGTACAAGCTCGTCGCGGTTGATTCTGCCTGCCTCGATATCATCCGAGAAAGCGTATAGTACCAACACCGAATAGACATCGCGGAATGCGTCTTTCATCAGGATGCGGTTCTCGAAATCCGGGTTCAGGATAGCGCTCCAGCTCTCCAGATCCTCGCTCTTCACATACTGCGGGTTGTAGATGAAGCCGGTCGTGCCCCACATATAACCTACCGTGTAGTCGCTTACTTTGACATCGGTACTCGGTGCCATCTGCTGGAATTTCTCCGTTACGAACGGCGAGATATTGTCGAAATACCAGATGCTGTCGGCGATCAGCTCCTTCTGGATCGGCAGGAGAAGGTCTTTCTTCAGCATGCGCTCGATGATGTACTCCGACGGACAGAATACGTCGTAGTCCTCGTGACCTACCTCGATCTTCGTCAAA
>CALEPS010000124.1 GCA_937910305.1 uncultured Bacteroidales bacterium
CTCGGAGTGCTTTCGCCCAGCGGAGCGCATATCGTAATTCGTCCGCGCCGAAGGTTGCGAATAGAACTTGCGTTGCGGATTGCAGCTCCTTCGGGAATAAATCCAGCTCCGTCAATACGTCATAGATACGGTCGGCGCCAAACGATATGCCCACACCCGAAACGCCTGGAAGGCCGAAGATTCCGGTCAGGTTGTCATACCTTCCGCCGCCGGTGATTGAACCTATTTGGGCATCCAAGGCTTTCACTTCGAAGATGGCGCCGGTGTAATAATTCAGTCCGCGTGCGAGACACAGATCCAACTCGATGGAGAATTGGCTCTGACCACATCGCTCTTCCTCATTGTAAATTGTGAATTGTGAATTGTGAATTAATTCAAACACCTCTTCCATCTCCGCTACGCCCTTGAGACCTATCTCGCTGCCCGCCAGATACGTTCGCAGTTCAGCCAGTTGTTCCTTTGTACTTTGTACTTTGTCCCCTTGTCCCTTCAAAATGGGCTGCAATGCCGCTACTTGCTCCTCGCTCAATCCGCGCTCACGCAACTCATCATTTACTGCGTCCACGCCGATCTTGTCCAGTTTGTCGATCGCAACGGTGATGTCGATCATCTTGTCCGGTGCACCGATGACTTCAGCAATACCGGCAAGGATCTTGCGGTTGTTGATATGCAGACATACATTAATACCCAGCCGGCGATAGACTTCTTCGACGATCTGAATCAACTCCAGTTCGCCGATCAGGCTGTCGCTTCCGATCACATCCACGTCGCATTGGTAGAACTCGCGGTAGCGGCCTTTCTGCGGACGGTCGGCACGCCATACAGGCTGGATCTGGAAACGCTTGAAAGGAAAACTGATTTCTTCGCGGTGTTGCACTACGTATCGCGCGAAAGGAACGGTCAGGTCATATCGCAGACCTTTCTCCGGCGCCAGAGACGCTTTCTCGCCGCTGTTCTGGATTCGGAACAGCAGCTTGTCGCCTTCCTCGCCGTATTTGCCCATCAGCGTACCGATATTCTCCATCGCCGGAGTCTCGATCTGCTGGAAGCCATACAAAGAGAACACGCCTTTGATCGTGTCAAAGATATAATTGCGGCGCGCCATTTCCAATTGTCCGAAATCACGCGTGCCTTTAGGTATACTTGGTTTTTGTGCCATAATTACAAACTACAAATTACAAATTACAAACTACAAATCTCTTTAAATATTTTTTCCGTGGCACCGGTCTCGCTCTGCACATATTCTGCCGCTTTGGTGCCTATTGTTTCATGTTGGTCGAAAGCAGTATCAAGCGCTGCTTCCAGTTCGCTATAGTTTTGAATGCTCCGCCCTGCGCCTGCATCAATCAGACCTTGCGCTTCGCGGAAATGATGGTAATTGGGGCCGAAGATAACAGGCACTCCGTACACGGCTGCCTCTATCGTATTGTGG
The DNA here is from genome assembly GCA_937910305.1 of uncultured Bacteroidales bacterium. Classification (GTDB taxonomy): domain Bacteria; phylum Bacteroidota; class Bacteroidia; order Bacteroidales; family Paludibacteraceae; genus Colicola. Next base: position 1,433 of record CALEPS010000124.1, read on the forward strand.
ATCCCCACACCGAAACCGCCGCCTACATAGGCTACCTGTCCGAACTGGTAAATGGAACTAAGCAGACCTATTGTATCTATTACCATCACTTGGGCGTGGCGGAGAATATTGAGTCTGCTCATATTGGACGGCATGGCATGGATAGTACTGTATTTCACCACTCGGCCCCGGAACAGGTTAAAGATCCAATGCAGGTGCTCCTCGTTGATCTCATGCGGCACTAAAATCAGTTTGGTACCGGGACCTGCACTCTGTATTCCGTATTCCGTATTCTGTATTCTGTCGGCAAAGCGGTCTGTATTCCTCTTTAAATACTGCTCCAACAACTCCTCGTCTTTCGGCCATGTGCTTCCGGCTACCAGTACCTGGTCCGCGCCTTCTACAAACTGCGCTATCGGCGTCAGCCTGTCTGCGGAGCGGTCTTTCGACTTTTGGCTTTCTACTATTTGTACCACCCGGTCAAAACGTGTGTCTCCGGCTACGGAAGCGCTGTGGATTCCGTGCTCAGCCAACAGCCGGCGCGAGGCTTCGTCCTGAACGTATATATGCGTGAAGCATTTCAGTACACTTGATGCGCCAAAGCCCCACCAGTGGAAAAAACGCTGCGTCGGGCGGAAGATAGCGGAGATAGAGTAGGTGGGGATGTTCCGTTTCTTCAGTTGACGCAGATAAGCCGGCCAGAACTCGTATTTCACGAAGATAGCCATGCTCGGTTGCAACGCTTCTATGAATTTCCGGGCTTTGCGACGGGTAGCGAAAGGAAGGTAAAGTACCGCGTCCGCCAACTCATAGTTCTTGCGTGCTTCATAACCCGAAGGGCTGAAGAACGTAACCACAATTTTGAATTTTGACTTTTGACTTTTGAATTTCTCTATCAGCGGTCTTGCCTGCTCAAACTCGCCGACGGAAGCGGCATGGATCCATATCGCGCCGTGAACTTTCGCCCACTCATCGTCGCGACCTTTAGCCAGCGTCGCTTTCTGCCCGTCAACAAGCATCCGGGCTTTCTTATGCCCGAATAAAGCAGCTATCCGTATCAGTAAAAAATAGAGGTACATGTATGTTGCGCGCGCTATCGCGTCAAAATCGGCTGCAAAGATACTGCTTTTTTTTGAAATATGCAACACTTTGTATATTTTTATACAAAAAAAGAGCCCCGAAGGGCTCTCTCTTTGGACGGTTTGACTCGGATTTAGTCTAGATCGTCATTATTGTTCAAAGCGTCGCAGGACTCGTAGTCGCTGGCGTTTGCTTTCTTGTAGCTGTAAGAAGCAGAACCGTATTTGCCTGTTTGGGCTACACTCCACATAGACTCTTCCATGATAGAAACAACTTCAAACTCGGTGCCCCACATATAGTGGGTCTCATCGGCGGAACTGGTTATACCTGCAACAGAAACCGTGATATGCTCGGTGATCTCCCAGCAGCACGAGGTCTTCGTGTCGTACGCTTTTCCGTTTACGGTACCTGCTTCGTTGTCAATTGCCGGCTCCTTGCCGCCTTGGGTGTACTGAGACGAGCCTCCGGAACCACTATTACAACTTGCCATGAACACCATTACCAAAGCCATCATGGCTGCGTAAAGAACTTTTTTCATTTTTTTTAAATTTTAGGGGTTAATAAAATTTGATATTTGGGGTATGTTTGTTTAATGTGTCCACTTTCAAAATCCGTTGCAAAAATACTGCTTTTTATTCATATATGCAAGAGCCGGCGCATTTTTTTGTTCATTTGCCTGCACTTTTTTTTACTCAGGGGACATTTACGACTCATTTACGACTTTTTCAGCACTCTTTTACGACACTTTCAGCACATCCCAATGGTGCTTTTTTCGTATTTTTTTTGCTCATTTCAAAAAAAAGCAGTACCTTTGCACCCGATTTGGCGCATACAGCCAATGACCGGTAACCAATGACCAACAATAAGACAGTAATATTAGCTATTGAATCCAGCTGTGACGATACATCGGCGGCTGTGATCGTGGACGGCATTCTCCGGAGCAATGTGATTGCCAGCCAGAAGGTGCATGAGGAGTTCGGAGGTGTTGTGCCCGAACTGGCGAGCCGTGCGCACCAGCAGAATATCTTGCCCGTTGTGGACACGGCGCTAAAACGTGCCGGTGTAACCAAGGAAGAACTCTCGGCTATTGCTTTCACGCGCGGACCGGGCTTGCTCGGTTCTCTGCTGGTAGGTACTTCTTTTGCAAAAGGACTGGCGCTCGCGCTCGACATCCCGTTGATTGATATCAACCACCTCCAGGGGCATATCATGGCGCATTTCGTAGAGCCGGGAGAAGAACTCAAAGCGGCTACTCCCAGCCTGCAGAACGTAGAGATCAAACATCCCTCGTTCCCCTTCCTTTGTCTCCTCGTTTCCGGAGGTAACAGCCAGATCGTACTCGTCAAAGCCTATAACGACATGCAGATCATCGGTCAGACGATCGATGATGCGGCAGGAGAGGCGTTTGACAAATGCGCGAAAGTGCTCGGACTCCCTTACCCCGGTGGACCGTGGATTGACAAACTCGCCAAACTCGGCGATCCGGAAAAGTATCCGTTTGCCAAACCCAATATTCCGGACTATAACTATTCCTTCTCCGGACTCAAGACCTCTTTCCTCTATACCTTGCGGGATATGCTCAAAGCGAATGGGGTAGAGACGGTCGATGAACTGGCTCAGGTCGTTCCTAACCTCCGTGAGGACATGTGCGCATCGCTCCAAAAGACCGTGGTGGACATCCTGATGAAGAAACTGAAGAAGGCTGCAAAGGACTTGAATATTAAACAATTAGCCGTAGCAGGAGGTGTTTCTGCCAATAGTGCGCTCCGCCAGGCATTCATCGACCATGGCGTACGCTATCGGTGGGAGGTCTTTATTCCGCCTTTCTCTTTTACCACAGATAATGCGGCTATGATATGTCAGGCAGGCTATTTCAAGTATCTGGATCACGATTTCTGCGCAATAGATGAAGT
>CALEPS010000125.1 GCA_937910305.1 uncultured Bacteroidales bacterium
CCCAAATCCCCAATCCCCATCCCCAATATATATTATAAACTTTATATTAAAAGTTATAATAGTAAAAATAAATAATTAAATATAATAAAATAATCTTTTATTAATTATCAGGATCAAAAAAGTCTCCATTATTTATAAATGAATAAATTTCATCTTGAAAAAAATAAATATCATGTTTAAACCCTTCTTCGACTTCTTCAATAAAAGGATTTAATCCTTTATATAAAAAAAGTAAAGCAATATTTGTTTTATATTTACACAAATGTAGTATTCTTAAAGACATTTCATCATAATGTGAATTTAAATTAATTCCCCTTTTGATTAACTCCTTTAATTCTTTAATTAATTTCATAATTTTATTTTTCAATTTTGGCATTATTTTTTTATTCTTCATCTTTGTGTCACATTCTTGGAAAAAATCTGCACATAAATCCTCTTCAATATGAACATTTCTATAATTCCAAAACATCCTTGCCGTTTCTATAAAGTCATTCAACTCTTTTTCACTTAAAGGATTATTTTCTTTAGACCACACCTGAATAAGATCATTTCTTTCATATTCTTCTTCATCAAAGTTTATTTTATTCTCATATTTATCAGTAAATTCGTACATATTACATTGGCGGTTTGACCCTAATTTTATCTTTCTTCTTTTATATTGGGGATCTGTATGAGTCAAGGATAATAAAAGACTCTCTTTGTCTCCTTTTATTTCATTAGCTTTTTTTTTGCTACTTTTTTTAATTGATTGCAAAGATTGTTCATCTTTGTTAACTGTTTGTTTATTTGAAAAGGAGATTTCATTATTTAAATTACTGCTTGATAAATTTTCTGCTTCCTTATGGCTGTACATCTCCGTGTAGTCCCAACGCGTGAAAGCCAGATCCTGCGAGAAATAATTAGTGAGTATGGGTGAGGTAGGCAACCACTGGATAGAGTGCATCCATACGGGGTCGCCGCTGAACCATGTCCACCAACCTACGCCCTGCATCGTCAGATTGCAGCAATAAGGATGGGTGTATTTGGTGTAGTCAATATTGCGTCTTTTGCGGTCGAACCAATACTCCGCTGTTGCTTTTGCCTCTACGGTATAGCCGAAGATACCGGCATCACGCATCGCCTGATCGCCCAGTGCTTCGCCCAGCAGCCAAACCCCGCCCCAGGACTGCATCGCTTCGGAGGAAGACTCCTGACCGTTTCCGTTACCACCGTTTCCCATACCGCCGGCAAACGAATGACCGCAGTAGGGATTGAAGGTGCGGAAAAGCGGATAGCGGTTGCTGTCCCTCAACCAGCAGGCATAATCCAACGCAACCTCTCGCGCCATCGCGCCGTATTTCGATTTAAAATCAGCATCCAGCATACATAGCACTGCCGAGGCATAAATGAAATAGCCATAATGGAAATGATGGTCATTGAATGTTTCGGAGTCGTACGAGGTATCAAAACCGACCATTGCGCCCCATCGCGGAAAGCGTGCGAAATACATGTTCTGTTCCCCCGGAATATAGGTGTACCAGTTCTCAAGTGTGGCACGCAGTCTCTTTTTCGCCATAAGATAGGTTGTTGTGTCGCCCATCTGGAGTGCAAAGGTCATATAGTGCATCATCTGGGTAAGCCCTTTCCCTCCCCAATAGGTATCGGCGCCGAAAGAACCACGCGCAGCATAATCAGACTCCAGAGCCAGCATGCGGGTACGGGAGAAACCCTCTTTCCATTCCTGCGGAGCCGGGAAGAAAGGCAAGAAGCCATCTATCGGATAGACGAAGGCAAAATTATTCCCCTCCGCCAGACGCATCTCCCCGCGCGGGGACATATAGGTTAGGTCATTTACCATTTGGTCATTTACCATTTGATCATTTAATCCCTCGTGACTGTAATAATGGTGCGGCAAAAAAGCCATCAGGACATTTGCCGTTTGGTTATTGGCCGTTTGATCGTCAGTATAAACGCGGAAGGTGGTGGTCAGGCGGGATTGAGACATATCAACCTGATAATCCAGCCTTGTTCGACGAGGGATACGATGGGCAAAGAGCGCGGCATGGGCAGCATCCAGTCCGTCTGTCAGCAGCGCAACCGTCGTCACTTGCTGATCGGAGAAAACACCGAAACGGGAACTATCGGGATTCGTCACCTGCGCAGTAATATTCTTTGTCTCTATCCACACCAGCGGCGAACCCTGCATGCAGGTGACACGCACCCATGCCTCTCCGTCCTGCATCACAAACGACATCATGAAATCCGACCAGTTATCCACAAGAGCCTCGCGGAAAGCCGCTCTCTTACCGGTTATGGTATTTGTAAAAGAGACAGCGAGCGGGGTATTCCATTTGACCTCACATCCTGTCGGTTCCCAATAGGAGGGGAAACCGATCTGTAGTTCTCCGTCTTTGGCTTCCGCCCAGCCCGGATAGAACCATAGTTTGCCTGTCCATTGATTCACTAATGCATAGGTCCACCAGTCGTTGCTTGGAAGAGCCAGAGAACCCTCCGCAGAGCCGTCTGCCGGTGCCAGACGCTGTAATAACGAATCCGGCAGATAGAGACGCCTGTGCTCCGTCTGGTAGGCTTGACATCCCTCATGAAGCGATGAACGGCTTTCTGCCAGCGGCGCAAACGATGCGTACGAACCTGCACCAAGAGGCACCGCTGTCTGCGCGGACAAACCTACCCGTCCTCCTAAAAAGAGTGAGAACAGGACAACTATCCATATGGAGATTACAGGCTTTTTCATATCCTTATAATTCAACCACAAGCTTTTTAATCTCTCCGTCACGGGCAAAGATATGGGAGCTTTGCTCTTTGGACAGAGTCAAAGACGGCTGATGCAGGTCTGACCTGGCTGATTTCTTATAAATGACCTCCGTGCCGCAGTAGGTAAAATGCAACTCGCCGTCCTTGAAATCCGACTCGGTCAGCATGGTCGGGCAGAAGGTGATCTGACCATCATGAACGGACACGCCGAGTTCAAAGAAACGGGAGATGATATCTTCTTTCACCTGACCGGTCATACCGGGTTGCTGCACGCCTGCCATAGAGGGTGTATGCGAATACGGATCAAACGGGAACGCGCCGTATTCGTCTGGACGTTTATGCGAACCTATTCCTTCTCGGATGGCTCTGTAATGAGCGCGAAGACGCTGTAGCGTTTCCTCCTTGGTACTTGGTACTTGGTCACTTGGTACTTGGCTTATCGTCTCTCCTACCGCCAGCAGCAGTTTGGACACCATATGCCAATAGATGCAACCTAATCCTTCATATTTATAGAACGTGCCGGAACGGCCGGTGAAGGCATGGTGATTGAAGACGGACTCATAGAGGTCTTTCAATTCCTCGGGCAGATTATTGGCATTGCGGTATTGCGCATCGAAATGGATACCTCCGTCGCAATCCTGTTTGAGGATGGTACCCAGATACTTCTGCCGGATCTCAGGCGTCAGCAGAACGCTGTCGGAAGGCACGTTGTTGAGTTCCAGGAATGTCTTGCGTTTGCGGTTCGGGTACAACATATACGACCGCTGGTCTTCCCTGTACAGATCCGATGCCCGCATAGCATCCAGCAGATCCGCAGATTCCTCACCGGAGAGGATGCCCGAAGTAAGTACCGCCACTTGTCCCTCCAGCATCTGATAGAGATGGGTAATCTCAATACCCTCACCGGTCTCCGTAAAGCGGATAAGGTTGTACGCCTCGTACAAGCCGTCCTCCCGCTTGTTGGCGCGGATAGAAGCATCTATACGTTTCAGCGCATCTGCCAGGAATGTCTGTATCTCTTCTCGCGACACGGTCTGCCTGTTTCCGCTTATTCCGCCATACACCCGTGTGCGGTATTGTTCGCCCGCAAGACCGGCTGCGTCGATATACCGTCGGCTGTTTTCACACGACTGCAATGCCTTATGAATAGCCGCCAGGAAATCCGCAGTCTCTGTACCTACCGTAATATCCGAGGTAACAAGGGATTGCAGGAAAGTGATATAGCGGCGCATATAATAGAGCGTCACCATAGAAGCGCCGTAACCTACCAGCGCATTATTCGCATCGTTCCATTCCGGCCGCAGCGTATTCATCCATATGCCCGCGTCCGGAATAAAATTCGACAGTTTGGTCAGCAGCGTGATAAGAAGCTTGTCCGCCATTGTTGTCCGGCGCACCTGTTGTTTCTCGTCCAGAATCAGTTTGGCGTCTGCGCCCATTTGCGGCACTAAAGCCATGATCCGGTTATGCAACTCGGTATCGAACCAAATGCTGTTCTTCGGATCCGCCACTATCTCCTTGTACGATTTGAGGCGGTATGGCACATTGGCGAAAGCATACTGCCGTTCGTTAAGCAGACTGCGCAAAGTATCGGGATCGTGCTGATAACTGATCTCCAGCAGTTTGAGCAGATAGATAATCTGGTGGTCTCCCCAATAGCCGATGTTCGACCACGGGTTCTCCGGCTCTATCACCTCCCAGTCAATGCCGTGGTTGGAGATACGGTAGGGGTTATAGCCGTCCGCCGTAGTGGCATTGAGGAACTTGGCGATGATATGATTGATAAAGAGCGGATAGGAGAGCGACAGCGCTTCCCAGTTCTGGAATATATCGCGCCAGTTGCCCTGATAGGCTACCACCGGGTTTCCTTTCTCGTCCTGCACACGGATATCAAACAGGTTCCACGGCCGCGAAGGATCGCCGTGGCGGCGACCGAAAGTCAGCGGCAGATCTTCCGTAGCAGACTTCGGCGGATAGGTCAGATAATAGCCGCCGCGCATGGTGTTAAACAGCACGTTGGCGAAATGGCGTGCATCATTCGCTTCATCGCCGGTATGCTGTACGCCGTCGTTTTTCGCTACTATCTGCTTCAGCGTCTCGGTGGACTGCTTCATCGCCGCTTCTATCTCCGCGATAGCATCCGGCTGTGCGATAAAATGCATCAAATCATGTACCGCTACCGCATCCTGACTCACGTCCAGCACGTTGTACCAAGTAACGGAAGAGTGCAAAACGAGTCGTGAATGAGCCGTAAAAGTTCCGCGCACACCTTTCGAAGCCGTCTGGCTATAATCGGCGTCAGGTAATCCCAGACAATATACCGTATTGCATGTGAGAGACTCGCTGGGTTCTGCCCGATCGACAAGGATTGCTTCCATACGGAAGAGACCCAATGAGCCGATAATCTCCGTCTTCTTATAGCCGTCCACAAGCGTAGAAAACTCATTCTGGGTCTTGCGCTCTACACCCGCGGGAAGAACATTCATCAGTTTGTCGGTCAGATCAATGTCTATCGCTTTGTCCGTCAGGTTCTCCAGGGTGGCTCTGCGCACCCAGCCGTGCTTTCCTGCCGGTGCCCAGAGATAGGAGAAACGCAAACCGAGTGTATGGTTCTCCTCGCAGAATACAATCTGGTTACCGACCAGCGATTTGGCTATCTTACGGGATATTTCATATACCGGCTGTTGCATGTTCGAGAACGGACGCCACGCGTTGATGATCGTACGCGGACCGGTAAACTCATAGCTCTCCGTAATCTTGTCGTCCGTATAATACGGGAAGAGCGCTTCACCGGGACTTCTGCGACCTGCCGTCAGTCCTCCGGTGGAAGACAGGTACATCCATAGATCCGTATCCGACGCCAGCGAGATGAAGAACGGCTGCATCTCATCGTAATTGGCAATCTCATAAAACCGTTCGCCGTTAATCGATATAAATTGTCCTTTTACCATGATTATCTTATTTTTTCGAACACTCAGTCCGAAAATAAAACGTTAGTGATACTTAGTGATACTTAGTGATATTTAGTGGTTTGCGGTACTATTTCGAGCGTGCTTCGGACTCCCGTTGGACCTCCAACTCAGCCTTCATCTGTTCCATGGTGGCGGTGTCCAGATTATAGAACGCTAAAAAGATAGCGCACGAGGCATACAGCACGCCGGGAACAATACCGAACATCCAATGGAAGGTGTTCATAATCAGCGGTGTATGCTGGATCTGGTCAATAGTCAGCAGATCGGCGTTATATCCGATCATCGACATGACTACGCCGAACAAGGCAGCACCGATAGACCATCCTATCTTCTGTGCAAAGACCGCCGCAGAGAGGCACAGACCCGTTGTACGGCGCTGGAACTTCCACTCCCCGTAGTCCGCTGCGTCTGCCAGCATCGTCCATAGCAACGAGATAGCCGGCGCATAAGCAATCTTACCCAGACAGTTGAAGATATTGATCAGTACAAAATTCTTGCCTGCGAAGAAAAGCATGCAGAAGAAGAAGCCCGACAGCAGCGAACAAACGATATAGAGCTGTTTCGCACCGTATTTCTTCACAAGCGGTTTGGTCGTAGGAATAGCGATAATAAGAGCCACAGTACCCAAGATATTGAAGATCTGGCTCTTGGATTCTGCACCGAGGAAATACTTAAAATAATAGGTGGCGGATATATTCTGGATGGCGAACATGATAAACGACACGATGCCTACTAATGTCAAAACCACCCATGGTCTGTTCTTGAACAGATATTTGAAATCCCGTCCCAGATGCGCATCCTGGCGTTTGGGAGGCGCCACACGCTCACGCGTAGTAAAGAAGGTGATCAGGAACAGAATGATACCCACGCATCCGAAGATAGCCACCAAGTAACGGAAACCGATGATATACGACGAACGCACAAGGGCGGAATTGGCAGCCGCGCCTTCCATAAACAGTTTGCGTGCCGCATCGTCTGCCATGACGGAGTAATCCATTCCCGTAGCATGAGATCCGAGATAATACACGATATACAGTGCAAAACCCGATACTATCAGCTGCCCGAGGTTGGCTGCCACAAAGCGGAACGAGTTCAGTCCGGCACGCTCTATCGAATCATCCGTCATCACGGCGCCCAGCGACGAATAAGGGATATTCACGATGGCATATACTATCCGCAGACCGATAAACATCGGCAGGATATAGGCTATCAGCGCATTGCCTTGCAGATCAGGTCCGAAAAACGCCAGAAAGGCAAACAGCGCAAACGGAACACAACCGAACAACAGGAACGGACGGAACTTGCCCCATCGCGTGTTCGTCCTATCCGCCCAGATTCCGACAACAGGATCCATCACGGCATCCATGATTGTACCCAGAATAGCGATAGCGGTGGACCATGCAGGACTGATTCCCAGTACGTCGGTGTAATAGAAAATCAACCAGAAATTGACCAGATCCCACACAAAATGGGACGCCGTGTCACCTAAACTGTAACCTAACTTTTCTTTAATACTTAACTTCATGATTTTTTCGTTATTACGTCATTACGTTATTACTCGTTTCGCTTATAAACGCGGATATAATCCACATACATTTTAACCGGTGTGCCGTCCTCCGGAAGAGCGGTCACTTTCAGGAAAGAAGGATCGTCCATCGGTATCACCTCCGGATATTTCTCCGCCGCAGGCATATCGGGGAAGAAACCTCCCACGGACAGATTCAGCACCAGATAGAACGGATGATTGAAATAATGTCCCGGTTCATTGATCTCTTTGCCCCGCAGCGAGAGTTGGAAATAAGGCTCAGCCTCAGGAAAAATGCTTTCGACTTTCGACTTTTGACTTTCAACTAAATCCAAATACATAGCTATCGAGTCTTCCGTCCATATCAGCGTGTAGAGATGGAAGTCTCCCTGCACCGGATAGTCGGCGGTACAGAACTGGCCGTAATTGGGGTACGCTCCGTTATTGAAACTCTCGCCCCAATGGCATGCTCCGTTAAAATAGCGGTCCTGTGTGCCGGCTTTGATACCGTTCACGTGTCCCATCTCGCATATGTCTATCTCGCCGCACTTGGGCCAAACGACCATTCCTTGCTCTGCTAACTTGGCGGCACGGGTGTCTATATCATCATTATTGCCCAGATCGTGCGCAAGGTTATTACCCAGCATCCAGAAAGCGGGCCAGAGACCGTCTGCCGTATAAGGGAAAGCGATACGTGCCTCCACTTTGCCGTACTCTACCGTCACCTTGTCCTGCGTGTTCAGACGCGCAGAGGTACACGGACGGTTGCCGTAATTCTCACGCTGCGCATTGAGAACCAAGCACCCTTCGCCGGAAACAGGGTGTTTCTCGATCGTCACGTTCTTCGGCGTATAATACTGCAACTCGGCGTTTCCGCCGCCGCGGGCGTTGTCCTCTACGTTCCAATAAGCGGTGTTCAAGGTCTCGCCGTCAAACTCATCGGACCACACCAACTCCCACTCCGGCTTGGAACAAGAATACAGAGTACAGACCGCTATCGCTGACAGAATACAGAAGATTGTCTTTTTCATTTTTGATTTCATACTATTAATCAATTTCTTTTCGCTGATAAACACGTATCCAATCCACTTTCATTTGTATCGGTTGATTAAATATCGCGTCATTTACTTTTCCTCCCATTGAGCCTCCTATGGCCATATTGAGGAGGAGAAAATTCTCTTTGTTAAACGGCCAGTAATACTCATCGTCCATATTCTCCAGTGTCTCGGACTGGGTGGCATGCACTTTGCCGTCATATAGGAACCGGATCATATCCCGTCCGTATTCCTCTTCCTGCAACCATTCTATACCGTAGATGTGGTATTGGTTTTCCACTCCTTCATGGTATTGTCTGGTTGACCAGCAATTCCCGCCGCTCTTGTATGGATTATGCAACGCGTGTGATACCAACTGCGGTTCATTACCAATGTGCTCTACTATATCCGTCTCTCCGCAGGCAGGCCAGCCTACGCGACCGTAGTCGTTGCCCATCATCCAGAATGCGGGCCAGGTGCCTCCACCGGAAGGGAACATAATTCGCGCTTCTATCATGCCGTAGAGAAACGTGCGTTTGCCCATTGTATTGATACGAGCGGAGGTGTACTGCCGTCCGCCGTAGTTCTCCCGGCGTGCCTCTATGATGAGGTTCCCGCTCTCAACACGCAAGTTGACGGGACGGTCGGTATAGTATTGCAGCTCATTATTGCCGCCTCCGTTACCGTTCACCTCTACGTTCCACGACGTGCGGTCCAGTTCCGTGCCGTCGAACTCATCAGTCCAGACCAACTCGTATTCGCCCCACTTATGCCGAACCGCCAAGTAACACGAAGCACTTTCTGCACCGTTGCTTACCGTAATCGTTGTGTGCCCAGGACGCAAGGCGTGAAGCCAGCCTTCCTCAGCCACTATCGCTACTGTCGTGTCGGTCGAGGTCCAAGTGAGCGGCACATCGTACATCGATATTACCTCCATCAACTGTACCGTACCCTTATCTACTTGCATGTATGCCTTGGGTAATGCCAGCGTAGAGCCTCTGGCGCTAACCACATAAACCTGACATACCGCCTGCGCCTTACCTGCAGTAACAGTAATGAGCGTTTTGCCTACACCAATAGCGGTTACCAACCCATCCTCAACGCGCGCAATAGATGAATCTTCCGATTGCCATGTCACATCTGTTGTAGCTACTGCGGTCAACATCTGTGATTCCCCCACAGCCAGTTGCAGCACATTGGTTGACAGATGAATTGAATCTTCCACCGTCGTAGTTCCGCAACCCCAAAGCACGCAGGTTGCCAGACATACTATATAACCGTGCAAGCTTTTAGCCACAAAGAGAGAGATTTACTTTTTGTAGCAGAAGATCGCACAAATCTCCAATTCGCGGCCTCCGCCCTCAACAACTAATGCCGGAGTATATACCACATTACTTTGACTACCAATGATAGTCTGCGACCAATCTAGGCCATCGGCAAACCACTCTGCCATTGACCATTCGGCTACATCCCATTCGCCATGGCTCTGCGAGATCATACCGCTATTCACAGCATGTTCGCCACCCGTAGTGCTAAATAAGCGGACGCTCACGCTTGTACCAGCCAACCTACGCGGTGTGCGATAGATTATCACAAAGTCATAATCCTCTGTCACTCCCGTGAAATCACATTCGCCCCACTGACGAATACCACCACAGATATTTCCCCATGCCAGCGAGCCGGATTTCCAATACATCCATTCCACATCCAAATCACCAAAAGCCGAAGCACCCTTGCAGGTGCCGAAGTTAGCGTCAGTAACATCACCGTTCCAAATATCCATCGTGCAGGTCACACCTGGTCCAGGATTGCCCGGCGAGGCATATTCACCATTGATGCGATAGTCATGCACTGTACCTTTGATGCGGCTCAGTGCCTTGTCATCCATCAAGAATACGTAGTAGTCCGATCCCTCCAGATATTGCTCATACGAGGTGGTAGTACCGCCTTGTCCGCCTTGACCACCTGCATTGCCGACAGAAACGACACACGTCGCCACTTTCGACCCCGCAGCCGCTGCTACAACAGCCACGCCATCGGAGATGCCGGTCACTTGTCCATTTACAACTACAGCCACAGAGGGATTGGAAGTACTCCACTCTACGATAGCGGCATTCTTCGGAGTGACGGTTGCGACCAGCGTTGCAGAAGCTCCAACCGTCAACTGTATAGTAGATTGATCCAACGTGACAGATTCTACATTGATTACTTCCGGAGTGTTAGGTTCCTTGCAAGCGAACAAGCAAAGACCTGCCATCAGCATAATGAAAATTTTATTCTGTTTCATGATATTGTTATTTTATGATTTGTCCGGTTATAGTATAAACATTCTCTCCTCTGCGGATGAGCAGCTGCCCGTTGCGGAGCACCTTTTCTCCCTCTCTTGAAGAGAGGGCCGGGGTGAGGTTTGTTGTTCCTTCCGGCTCTATGTCATCGGATGCCGACGGGCAGACAAACGACTGGTTGTTGTCGCCGCGCTGGTAGATACGGATCCAGTCAATATACATCGACCGCGGACCGTTCGCCATAGCGGTCACATTGTTTATGTTATAGATGCCCGGGAAATTACCTCCCACAGCAAGGTTCGCAATAATGAAGTTCGGTTTGCCGAACACCAGTTGACGGTTGTAGTCCGCATCGTCATTGGGTTCCAAATCCGCATGGAAATAAGCTCCTTTCTCCGGATGAGCCTCTTTGTCCATATACATGTCGATGGATGTCGGCGTCCATATCATCGTCACTATATGGAAAGTGTCTTGCAGCGAATAGGACCAGGTAGCGTCCTGCGCGTCACTCCAGACGCTGTTCCACGCCGAGCCTACATGCATCGCACCGTTGAAGAAACGATCCTGTGTTCCTTTGGAGAAGGCATTCTGGTGTCCCATCTCTATGATATCGGTCTCTCCGCATTTGGGCCAGCCTACTTGGTCGAAGTTATTACCCATCTGCCAGAAAGCGGGCCATAAGCCGTTGGCTGTCTGCGGGAACTTGATACGCGCGTCAATACGACCATAGGTATAGGTCATCTTGTTCTTGGTGTTCACGCGTCCCGAGGTACAGGCTTTGCCTTGATAGTTCTCTTTGGTAGCCGTAAGGATCAAACAATGCTTGCCGGTAGTCGGTTCAACGCCGAGGGAAACACCTTTCTCGCAGTAGTACTGCAACTCGTTGTTGCCTCCGCCGTCGCCGTTCACCTCTATATTCCAAACCTTGGTATCCAATGCTCCGTCGGTGAAATCTTCGTTCCAAACAAGTGTATATTCCCCGTCCTGTTCCGGTTCCGCTTCGTCGGCGCATTGGGCATTAGGAGTGGTACGGGGAGTGGCATCATTGGAGAAGAGCACATCGTCAATCAGCACAACGGCGTTTTCTGTAATCTCGTCACGGTCAGCCATAAACATCAGGTAGTCAACCTGCGCTTTGCCGCTGATATCGAATACCACATCCTGCCATTGATTGGCAACGATAGTATTCACCGGTACTATATCAAGGTTTTCGCCATTATCCGTCACTTTCAGGTTCGGTTTGTGGCTGTTATTGCGATACATGAGCGCGTGCACGTATTTATAACCCGTCACGGCTTGCGGCAATGTATAAATAGCCCCTGACCAATTATCACACTCAGGCGCACGCTCAATCTGCAAGCACTTGCAGCTGAGGTTCAATCCTTCCTGATGAGGGTTGTCCACTATCTCATTGCCACAGGAAACGGTATTCCATGTCTTGGATGAGTTCTCAAAATCATCTACGGTTGTTTGCGCCTGCATTGTCGCGGCACAGAGCACGCATGCTATAAAGAATATCTTTTTCATATACTTAATTAAGTTTAAACCAGTTAATACGAGGTAAGCCCTTGGTACATTTCAAACGGAACACTTGCGTTCCTGCCTCCGGAGTAAAATCAACTTCGAGAGTAGTCCAGTTGGTTTTGCCTCCTGTAGTCGGCATAGATACCGCCTGTAGTTCCGTTTCATTGCCCTGTTCATCGACCTTATAAATCGTAATCTCCGAATCGCGGGTAGCGGAATAACGGATCTGGAAGTGCTTCACACCCTTGAGCACCTTGATTTGATAATCCATCCATTGATTGAGCGCTAGACCATCAATCTGCAAAATACCATTCACATCTGTACAAATAGCAATGAGAGGAGAGGAATAACTCTCATCCACACTACATGCACGATAGTGCTCTGCCGGAATACGCTTACCGCACGGATAAACGGCATCTTTGTCAAAAGAAGACATATTAACAAATACTATTCCGCGTTCTGTCAAGGCAGCCGGATTTGTCTTTGTTAGTAGCGACATATATGGTTCTGCTTCCGTAGCATAACCTCCACGAGGGATAAACCACGCATAGCGTTCCAAGTCCTTGTCCTGCTCCAACGCATTAATACATTGCGTCATGAATTGCACTTGTGCTGCTGAACTTGATGTCCCTTCCCATGCGCAGAACTCCGTCAGCCACAGCGGTTTTCCGAATACCTTATAGCGTTGCAAATCGCTTAATGCAGCTTTTGCCGAGTTCATGTATATGTGTACGGCGATACCATAGATGTCATCAGGATTGACCAATTGGAAAAAAGACTGCAGCCATTGCACCCCATTACTCCAGCCTGCCAAAGTGCCCCAATTCATTGCAGGGGAAATCAGACGGGCATTATTATTTTTAGCTAATGCTACTACATCCCCCCATTTCTCAGCAGCCTGTGTCGGTGTCATATTTGCTTGATCCGTCAGGTTTGGTTCGTTATAGCCAAGCAGATAGTTCTGCTTATCTTTATGAGAAACATAATAGGCAGCAATACCATCTGGAGAATAATTGTTATTCCAGCACATGGGCACAAACTGGATGCCATACTGCTGATACTTGTTTTCTTGGACTTCCGCATGTGTATTCGCCCAATTGTAACTCCACGAGACAGCTGGGCCGAGCAGGTCAAAATCGGCATCCATCTGCCAGTTGAAACTTACGCCGCGCTTGGGACTTTTAACTTGGATATACGCATACTCATTAGAGTCCACTATGGGTTCAGAATCATCTGGATTATTGGGCTCGCAAGCCGTAATGGACAATCCTAATAAAACACAGAATACAGATAGTTGAATGCTAAATACTGATAGATTTTTCATTGTCGTCATTGATTTTTAATAGAGAGCCGGCGGGAGAATCAACCCCACCGGCCCAAGAGAGAATGTCAATTATTTCTTATAAATGAATGCGTAACCAAGATCAAGCTGAACGCCAGACATGTACGGACTACCAAGAACAGTCAGGATATTGGAACCATTGGTGGTAAATTCACCAAACTCCAAACCGGGGATTTCGGAGAGTTTGAACTCTTTATATACCCACTCTCCTGTAGCTGCCGGAGCAATATTGATTGTGCCGACACCGGTCTCTACCCCCTTATTGGTTGCTGCGTCAAATACATTGCTTCCGATCAGGTTGAATTCATATCCTGCCCCTTGGACTGAGTTCTTGAGAGCAATTGCAAGATACCACTCATCATAGTTGGTAATGTTGGTCTTGAGTGTATTCAATGCTGCCAAATCTTCAGCTGCGCCTTCACCAGTTGGGTTGTTTCCGTCGTTGATAGCAACGCACAAACCCATACCTGCCCACGTGCCTCCGGTAACCTGAGCCATAGCAACCCAGCCTTCTGCCATATCAAACGGATCGGTTCCAACAGCCGTTCCACCAACAAATGTTTGATCCCATGTATAGAGCCAACGAGAACCAGCACCAGCGTTATCATTCGGACCGAAGTTATACAATACTTTGTCCCCGAGATACTTTGCCGCACCTTCTTGCAGGAAGAACACATAGTAAGCAGACCCCTGCAGTTGTTTGAAATCAGCATAGTTACCATCTGCGGGAGGAGGAGTGGTGCCACCTTCTACAGTTACTTTACAAACGGCTTTCTGACCGTCGGTAGCGGTAGCGGTAATGTTCGCCTCACCAGCTGCAATACCCTTTACCAAACCATTGGAAACAGTAGCTACTGCCTCATTAGAAGTAGCCCATGTTACCTCCATGTTAGCGGTCAACTGGAATGTTGCATCAACACTCACCTTAATCTCGGTCTCGTTGAGAGCTAATGTGGTTGTTTGCGGATCCTCACCACCCGAAGGGGTCTTTCCCTTACAAGCGTTGAAACCAACCAATGTCAGCGCTGCCAGCGCTACTGCAAAAAATTTGTTTGCTTTCATAAGTTTTGTTGTTTTAAAAAGTTAATTAAAAAGATTATTTATCCTAGTTAAACTAGTTACAGTGATTTTTCTGTCTTTTATCGGAAATCCTAATAAATACCAACACAACGTAATTAATATCCTGGGTTCTGCTCCAGCAGGCTGTTAAGTTGGCGTTGCTTGTTAGGAATAGGCAGCAGTTCGTGTATGCCCTTCTGGAACGGCAACATCTCTGCTTTCGCTTCAGCGCTCTCCTGCGCCATATAAGCCGTCATCACCTCATAAGCCACGCCCCACCGGCAGAGGTCGAACCAGCGATGACCTTCCATCGCTAACTCCATACGGCGCTCGTGACGGATAGCCTCCTGTAAAGTAGGCGACGATATTTCCACGCCATTGATCTTAAAACTATACCCCGGATAATTAGCCAAACCGGCTCTGTCACGTACCTTGTTCAAATAAATGACAGCAGTACCATTATCTCCAGTTTCCTGACATGCTTCTGCATAAAGCAAATAAAGGTCTGCCAAACGAATCTGTTTGTTATTGAGCACGCCACGCGTATTGTGTGCGTTTTTATAGGTATAGCCCGTACCGTCTGCATTATACAAACCTGTCTTGCGGTTCAGATAGGAGGTGCCCAAATAGGTATCTTGATCGCCCAGATGTGCTGAATCCAACAATATGATGGTTGCATCGCGGCGAAGCGAATCGGCTTTTTCGTATTCATCATAGAGGTTATGGGTAGGTTTGTTGAATCCCCATCCCTCATCGCCCATATTGGTCGAACGAGAGCGGGTCAAAACCGTTGTAAATGTTCCGCGGGTCGAACCATTGCCGGGGCCATAATCAGAAGTAGCCTCATTCGCATATTGTATCTCGAATATTGACTCCGAATTATTCTCGCCAGCAAGAGTGAAGTTGCTTGCAAAATCAGGCACAAGCGAATATTCCGATGCCTGCTCGCTCAGGAATTTATCGCCCCATTCTTTAGCTTTGGCATAGTCATGCATGTACATATTCACTTTGACCAGCATCGCCTGCGCGGCTCCTTTAGTTGCACGTCCCATATCGGCGCCCCCCGTTTTACTCTTGTTCCATAGGCGTGACTCGGCATTCTCCAAATCGGATATTATCTGTGCGTAGATTTCATCCGCGCTTGAGCGAGCGCGCTGCCAGTTCTCATCGCTATTCTCTATCGCCAAACTCAGAGGAACGCCACCGAAAGTACGTACTAAACGGAAATAATAGTATGCACGTAAGAAATAGCACTCGCCTAACAGACGCTGTTTCAGTTCCTCGTTCATATCCGAATCACAAGCGACAGTAGGGATATAGTGCAGCGACAGGTTGCAACGGGCTATTCCCTCATACTGGGCTTTGAAGAAATCTTCCGCGATCTCATTATCCGCATTAGATTTGAAGTTCTCCAATTCATACGCAGCAGCCATGTCAGCAATATTCTGTCCTCCCTTTAGAGCATCATCGGACATCACATCACCGATAAACCATTCGCTATAATAGGTATTATTATATTCCCATGCCAACGGTACATAGTTGGCATTGACATTATAAATACAAGCCTGGCCGGAAACGAAATAGTCCGACAACTGGGTTACACCAGGAGTGGGTTCAGACACCCAGTCGCATGAAGACAATCCCAGGACACAAAGGGCTAATAGTATATAAACTGATTTTTTCATATTCTTGTCCTCCCTGATTAAAAGTCACAATTGATACCAAACATAAATGTGCGGCTCTGCGGATAGTTACCGTAATCGACTCCGCCACCGACCTCGGGGTCATAACCTGTATAGCCGGTAAGGGTCAGCAGATTGCTGGCTGTAAAATACACACGGATACGATCAATATATGCTTTCTGGCTATACTTTTTCGGCAACGTATAACCTAATGTCAAGTCTTTAAGGCGCAGGTAAGCACCGCTTTCGATGAAACGGGATGAGTTGGCTGCATTCAGCGAGTTGCCGTGAGGATTAGGAATAGAACCGGCATACTGGTTCATATAGCTTTGCCAATCGATACCGGCATCGGTCATTGCCTCGCGCTTGTCGGCGTTGTAATAGATATGTACATCTTTCATCGCAGTACTCAGCGTGGCTGTCTGACCAGTTCCTTCCAACCGTTCGCGGAGCGCATTGTAAATCTGGTTGCCATACACTCCTTGGAAATTGATGCTAAAATCAATTCCCTTCCAACCGAGATTAAAGGTCAATGCACCTGTCAGCCATGGGAACGGATTACCAATAACCATACAGTCGTTCTCGTCTATCTTGCCATCTTCATTCAGGTCCTCGTATTTGGAGTCACCTTCGTTCACTACATTAGTCGAATTAGGCAGATGAGTTGCTGCCTCTTCGTCGGACAGGTACACGCCCAAATACTTATACCCCCAGAAAGAGCGAACCGGAAGCCCCTCATCTGTCTTGGTACGGTCACCATAATCCGCACTACCGCCATTCATCTTAGTCACTTTGTTTTTCGCAAAAGAGATATTCCCGTTAATGCCGTACTCAAAATCTCCAACGCGATTCTGGTGCCCCAGCGTGAGTTCCAGACCCATATTGCGCACCGTTCCTAGGTTAGCGGACATAGCCCAGTGGTTACCCACATGCGCAGGGGCATTGACCGACAGAATAGCGTCTTTCGTGTCGCGGATATAGCCCTCAATCGTACCGCTCAATTTGCCGTTCCAAAAACCGAAATCCAGACCTACATTCCACTGTTCGTTAGTCTCCCATCTTCCGTTCTCGTTAACCAGAGTCAGCACTGCAGCTCCCGGCACAAGATTGTCTCCTAAGATATATCCTACGAAATACGGTCCCGGCGTCTCTATCGACTGCACAAAAGCAGACTCGCTCACTTGGTCATTTCCTACCTGACCCCAACCAAAACGCAATTTCAGGTTATCTACATAATTTGCATCTTCCATGAATGCCTCTTGGTTGATACGCCATGCCAATGCCATAGATGGGAAATAGCCCCATACTCCCTTGTCGCTTTTCTTGAATCGCGAAGAAGCATCTGCACGGAAGTTAAAAGTAGCGATATAGCGATTATCATAACTATAATGCAAACGGGTGAAGAAAGACAAACGACGCGTACGGGCGACTGCATCACCTTCCGTACGGGTGGAGTCGTTCTTGGTATTAAAGACATACCAGTTTTTAGGATCAATATTGACAATGTCTTGTCCTCCTGCACTCACACTGTAGTAGTCATATTGTTGCATCGTCTCACCCGCCATGATGGAGAAACTATGCTTCTCTATGTCACGTGCATAGGTGATTACATTATCATTTGTGAGCGTCATGTAGCGTGCCATACTGGCACCAACGGAATTATGCTCGCGGTAGTCAGCGTTAGAATAGCGATATGCATAATTAAATGTGCGATCCATATTATTGCTAAGATCCATACTCAAGGACGGACGAATAGTCAGCCCCTTCACCGGCATAATCTCAATAAAGATATCGCCCACCCAACGTTGTACGCGGTTCTTCGGCTCCGAGTTATAAATCATGGACATTGGATTGACCACATTGGTAAAGTTAGAAGCAGCCGAAGGTTGACCTCCTATTTTCTCGCCTAAACCATTCACAGCATTCTCCGGATAATATACAGGATCCCATGGTGCCATTGCTAATGCTGCAGAAAGCACAGAGGCTTGTGGGGACGCATTGTTATTCATCGCATTACGGGATCTGCTTGTAGCGAACGTCAGGTTCTCACCTATGCGCAACCATTTGCGTACATTAAATTTAGTGTTCACACGAAGCGTCAGACGGTCATAATTACTGCCATGCAGCGTACCGTCTTGGTTAAAATAACTTGCGCTGAATAAGTAAGAGCCCCATTCTCCGCCACCATCTATAGAAAGACTATAGTTATGCACCAGAGCATTCTTATGAAACACTTCGTTTTGCCAGTCGGTTCCGCCCGTCTCTGCATACGCGGCATAATCGAAATTAATCGGATAATACGGGTTTTTCCCACTGGCATTATTCGTTTTTTGCCACCATGTTGCAAAACCCTTGTTCCAGTTGGTGATTGCTTTCGCGCCACCTGCCATCAGCACTTCCGTCTGCGCCTGGTCCATTGCATTCATAACATCCAATTTGCGCCACCGGTTTTGAATACCCCAATATGCATTAAAACTGATAGCTGCCTTGCGATCTTTATGTCCCGACTTTGTAGTAATCAAGATTACACCATTTGCTGCCTGGCTACCGTAGATTGCCGTAGAAGAGGCATCCTTCATAATCTCCATAGACTCAATATCCGAAGGGGTCAAGAAGTTAATATCCTTCAGCACTACCCCGTCCACTACGTAAATAGGTGTAGATTCGGATTTAACGGAGCCTATACCACGGATGCGGATCTCAGCAGCCGCACCCGGCTGACCGGAGTTGGCATTGACGGTCACACCGGCGGCTTTTCCTTGCAAAGCTTGGTCAACGGTAGCTAATGGAGTCTTTTGAAGATCCTCTGCCTTTACTGAAGAAACAGCACCCGTCAGGTCGCTCTTCTTCATCGTACCGTAACCGATAGCTACCACTTCCTGCAGCTGCACGTTGTCCGGCACGAGCGTCACACGGATCGGACCCGCATTAGACACTTTCACTTCTTGGGTTTTGTAGCCCATAAAAGAAATTTGGAGAACATCCCCCGTTTTGGCAGAAAGGGAGAAGTTTCCGTCGAAATCGGTGATCGTACCGCTCGCCGAACCCTTCACCACCACGTTGGCGCCAATCACAGGATCCGGCTCGTCCTGAGCCATCACCACACCCGTCACGGTCATCGTCTGCGCAAAAGCAGCAAGCGACATCCATGCCAGGATAGCAATTGTAAAGATTCTTTGTTTCATGGTTTGTATTATTGTTTGTAATTGATAAACTAAATCGGTATTGGTATTCTCGATTTAAAGTTAACTATGTTAAAACCGCTGCAAAGGTACTGCTTTTTCACGAATTACGCAAGTTTTAAGATATGTTCTACGACATAAAAGTACGTATTTTTAATCATTATATTATTGATATACTGTATTTAAACATTTTCGTGACATGCAAAAAAAGTACGTATGAGTACGCATAAAAACAGAAGTCTCTCCTCTCGGAAAGACCTCTGTCCGTATAGATTAGCAAGTAGATTTCGTTAGTTGGTGGTTATTTAACGGAAGCACCCGTGATAGTATAGAGTTTTCCGTTCCGCTCGATATAGAGCATGCCGTTGCGCAGCACCTTCGTACTTTGTACTTCGGTTCCTTGTACATTTCCGATACCGCTTTCGCCACCGACAGCCTTGTAGAAATAGACATTATCTACAAACAGGTCTTTGCCGCCACCATTGTCAAATTTGAATTGGAATACATTGCCCCAATCGATACCTGCAGCCTCATATTCACTCAAGGCGATATCAAGAGAGGTCCATTCTCCGGATTGTAATGCTTTGGACAATACCTTCTCTTTGCCCGGGCTGATAGGAGTGATTCCTACTGCTGCCAGTGTCTCGCTATAGAGATCTACGTGCAGATATTCCATACCAGTTGCATTAACTGCCGGAGTAAGTTCCCACCCCAGGTAGTTCATATTGCTGAAATACTGTACATGGTCGCCTGCAGCCAGTTCACCGAATGCTACTTGAGTAGTCTGCCCCCAGCCGCCGATATTGATAGCCGGCTGACCTTCCAACGCGTCGCAGAAGACACCTACCGTCTCTTTGTTGGTGAAATCAGGAGCCGGAGCAGGTGCCGGAGCAACAGCGGTCTTGGCTGCTATGGTGATAGACTCAGCCTCATTGCCTTTCTCGTCTTTGACGGCCACAGTCAGGTTATAATCCGTGTTCGGCAGCAGGCCCGGTACAATCACGTTGACAGTAGCGCCGCTTGCGCCAGCGGCTGTAGCCAGTACCTCATCGCCGTTCTTGACGGTATAGTTCACTACGCCCATGTTGTCATCAGCGCTCAGCGACAGCGTTATGCTGAAATAGGAGAATGCGCTTACAGTACCAGCCACGTTGGTCGGAGCCTCATCGTCCTCCAAAGCGGTCTCGCGGTAGAAATAAGCGTTTCCTACCCAGAACGTCAGGTTGGCGGCATTGTCGATCTTCACCTGATAGACGTTGCTCCAGTTGGTCACATTGGCGAACTGGCCTTCGTTCAGTGCCAGATCGATGCTGTTCCACTGCTGGCCTTTTAGGCTTACACTCACACCGTACTCCGGCTCGTTGCCGTCATCGGCTGCGTTACGGCAGATAGGCACGATACGGAGTGTCGCATCATCGGCGATCCAGATATCATAATGCAATGCCTCCATCGTCATGGCGTTGATCGAGAAACCGTCCAAACCGAAGTAACCTAAACCGGTAGTCACGAATTTCCTACCAAAATCCGTGTCAGTTACAGCCGTTCCGCTGCCCCAGTCTTGGAAATTGCAGTTCGCATTATACGTCGGGCTATAAATAGCTTGTACTTGACCTGCCGGCCATGTCGGAGCGGCACATGCTTCCTGCGGCTCTGCCACAAAAGCGTTCGTCGTAACAGCTACAGCAATCGGAGCATCAGACTCCTTGCCTACTACATCGATTGCGTAGATATTGAAATTATACGCGGTACTCTCGCTCAGGCCCGTGATGGTGATCTCGTCGTCCGTCGGAACAAACTGTGCATCAATACTCTTGCTGCTCTCTACCACGCGGTATTTAGCTATTCCGTTGTCGTCCGTTGCTGCTACTGCGATCACGACGCTCTTAAATGTCTTGCTTACAACCGTGGCACTTACCATCACCGGTTTCTCAGTATCGGATGCAGGTACCCATTCTGCGCCATATACGCGGAACTCCCAGATCTTCATACCCCATCGGGTGGCAGCCTTCGTGCTCCAAAAACGGACGTAACGAACCTTCGTGTTATTTGCCAACTCCGTCACTTCATCCGTACGGCCATTGACACCGGGATTGCCTACGAAATTGTAACCTAATTTCCAAGTATTATTATCCTCCGAGAAATCGATATGGTAATCTTGCGCACATGCGCCCTCGAAATGAATATCTACTTTATCTACATCGTATAGAGCGCCAAGATCTACTACGAACCATGCGTCGAAAGTACGATCCTCATCGGTATCCGGAGTGCCGTTGCTGGGCGAACCTTGCCACTCTGTACCTGCATTACCGTCCAATACGCGGTTGGCGTCGTTGTATCCTCCGGACGAAGCAGCAATCGACACACCCGTGATCTGCGTGTAGGTCTTCGGAGCCTCGCTCAGATAATACACCTCAAACTCAAAGAAACTTTGTCCCCATTGAGTTGCACGCTCGATTCCCTGGTACTTGATGTAACGCGCCGTTACCGCTGTCTCGAAATAGAGACTCTGCCAACCGGCTGCCTCCAGATTGCTCTCTGTGTAGAAATCGGTGAAAGTCTCGCCGTCGGCGGAAGCCAGCAACTGGAACCGCTTTGCGAAAGCGCCTTCCCAAAGGATCTTGATGTAATTGAAGGTGCGGCTTTGACCTAAATCGAGCAGAAACCATTCTGCATCGGTTTGGGCGCTCTCCCAACGGCTGCCGTTGTTGCCGTCAATCGCCAATGCGGCATCACCGGTGCTGGCACTGGCGGATGAACCTTCTGACGCCAATGCGAAGTTCACTTCACCGGCTGCAAAACTCATGATACTGGCGCTTAATAACGCGACTAAGAAGAAAAGTTTTCTCATGATAATGAATTTATAAGTTAAACAATATGGTTGATTTATAATTGTGGTCGTTCAATTTCCGAGTGCAAAAGTACTATATTTTTTACACACGCGCAAGTATTTGCGTGTGTGCCATACCGATAAAGTACGGATATGTCAACAAAAGTACGTTCCATATTGCTGATTGACAACAACTTACCGGTTGGTAGGGAATATAAAAAAAGTACGCACAAAGTACGTACCTTTTATAACTCACGATGGGCGTTTTTTGCTTTCTCGTCTATATCGCATATATCCCGTGCATGCAGCATAGAGAGCCAGCAGGAGGAGCAAGAACCAATTCGCATCGGAGAGGGGGAAAGCAGGACCGTCTTTGTCTCCTTCGGTTTTCCCGGGAGCTCTTCTTGGCGCATTCACAGGCTCGCTTGTTCCGAAGGGATTTAGATCGCCACTCATCGCAGGAACATATGCCGGTCTATCTAAAGTCAACTCTCCGGTCGAGGGCTGAGCTTTAGAAAGCATATATGGCGATGTAGAATGCATCATGTGCGTTTCAGAATAGGCGGGAGTTTCGTACGATAGTGCATTAGCAGGCAAAACAAGCAAGCCTATCATCAATATCAATATGTGTTGTATCGTTTTCATAATGAGTAGCAATATTCTATCAGGGTACAACAATTTTGAGTATTTGCGAAGCCGTCCTTATCACATAAATGCCTGGAGAGAGCGACTCAAGATAATGCTCCATAGTATCTCTAGACGCAAAAGTTGCAACTTTTGCTCCCGAAACGGAATAAATATCTCCCTTCCATCCGGCAGTAGTAGGCACATCTCCCAACCCGGTAGTTGTTCCTGTATCAGGAGTAGTTTCGCCTCTGAGCCTGATTATACGATACTTTGTTTGTACCGGTGAAGTACCCACTACATAAGACTCAAAGGCCGGTATGGGTTGGGTATAGCGCACATATATATCATAACCTTCCTCCAACATATAGATATCTGATTTCGTTTCCGTAGGCTTCATCATGTTATTGCGTTGCAGTTTCACGACCTCATCGGATCCTGTTATACTATTCGCACATTGGTCATCCGCTTCGGAAGCAATTGTTTGTCCTCCTTCTCCGTAGAAAATCACCCAATTCGTTTCATAATAGGGACCATCAGTGAAAGAGATAACGTACGGCACGTTTTTCGAAGGAAGCACATGGGTAGCCAAATCGGCTTCTTCATCGGCAGTAGCACCTGTCTTATCCGTAATATAAGTTAGCTGCTGCCATGTTCCTTTGAAGTTGGCAATAGATACCGGAGTATTATTCCAATCAGGGAATGTTTTCAACCAGTAATAACCTTCTACATCCTGAGTCCCATTATAGAATCTCGGGTAGAGGTCATATTCCCGGATATCATCATTATCATATACAGCAACTCTGCTCACATCAAATGGGAAAGCGATTGCACACCACTCGGTATGCTCAAAATGGCGGAAGTATCGGATTGGTTGCATGATTATGCCTCCGTTGTAAGACGTTCGTTCTCCCTCAGAAGCATCATCCCAATGATAAATATCAAAATAATCAGGAGCACATACGCCATTGGACAAATCAAAATAATGTATCTCTGTTTGGCAAATGTCCGAACCGCCAGCAACTTCTATTTTGACAGTATATCGCACTATTCCATCCGCAGTATACAGCGTTGCTATTTGCGCAGGTGTTAAAGAAACAGAATATAAGTTTCCGCCGAGATGGGTCATCTCAAACTGTGTCAGATCATTACCGGAAGCGGCGGTAAAAGGTTGCAGGTAAATTTTTCCCGCCCCCGTAGGGAACTCCATTTCTACAACCCAGTTATTTTCAGACATATAAGCGAAGAGTTCATACGTTTCGGAGCCCGTCAACGCGCGTGAGCCGTTAAGTCCAACTATTCCGCTTCCTGCGCCACCGGCATATTCGCATAATTCTTCTGAATCGATTTCCTCCCAAGACCATGTCCAAGTCTCCATATCGAATGTTAATTTGGCATGTGTCCAAGCAGATGGATTCACGAAGTTCACCGCCTCATCCATGATTCGGTTGCGTGAATTATCCGTGATGCCGGAATGGTTATTATTAACTGCTATACGGAACGCGTTCGTGCCCGTACGCACGCGCCCTTGCCATACAAACTTATGCTCACCGGCATATGTCATTGTGTGTGCAGACCCCTCCGCAGCATATACCGCATCACCATATACTTTCAATTCATCAAAGACAGAAACGAAATGGTTTTTGTCTTTCGCGAACACCTCAATCGTCTCGCCGTTATGACCGGAAACGAGTTGATTATCCGATCCAGACCAATAGTTTGCCACTTCGCTCACTTGAGCTCCCGATTCATCGTAATAGAGTCGATACTGCACATCGCCTGCCGCAGGAGCATTGATATGATAATAGTAGATACCGCTATGCTCGGTAGCCTCGAAACGGCGTTTAGCGGCTGATTCGGGATCCGTAATAACAGCAGCCCATACACCTGACACACCTGTCCCATCGCTGGTGAAATAATAGAGGTTGATATATGGCGTGAAAGATACTTCTTTATAGTTCTCGGACACATTCCCGCTCTCATCCACCGCATATATCCGCACCGTATAGGAGGTTCCTACTGTAAGTCCGGTAAGCGTGATCATGCCATCCGTAACGGTCAATCCGGTACGATCCTCCAAACCGCCTGTCGCGAAAACCGCTTTGTATGTCAGCAAAGCAGGCAGAGTAGTCTCGTCATAGGCATTTACGGTGACTGTGGCTGTAGCCGAAGAAGCACTAATGGTCACATTCTCCAACACTCCCTCCGTCATAACCGGTCGTGCATAATCATCAGCGCAACTGCCGAATATCTGGATATCGCGCACAGCCATTTCGGCAGAGAGGCCTACAGCGCGCAGACGGATATAGCGCGCTTGGATATGGGATTCCAAAGTATAGGTCTCGTAAGCTATAGCTGCATTAGTCGCTGAATACGTAGCAGGAGCCGTGGTGACATGCTTCAGCACATAATAATTGGAGCCGTCCCGCGATCCTTCGATATAGAGATTGGATACATTTGCATTATTCCATGCCACCTTAATACTGCTGATGCCAAATACACGGGTTAGATCCACCGCCAGCCATTGCTCACCGATATTAGCACCTGTTGCCCAATAGGTATTATCATCGCTGTCAATGGCTTTGCCTGCCGCCCAACCATCACCGGCAGAAACCGATGCACTTGCGGTCACGCCGCCTTCGGGAATATCCATCAGATTGAAATCAACCGCCGGTGCCACACTACCGCTGCATTCAACTACTGCCGACAAGTTCGCCGCATCGTCCATTGCTTGCACCGAGAAAGTATAGTTCGTGCAGTAGGTGTAGGTAATATTATCCATCACCACATGATTGCTTGCATCAGCGGTTTTGACATAAACATTATCATCGCTGTCCGTAATGCGGAACACCTTGGAGCCGTCATCTGCAACCAGCGTCAGTTGCAATTTATTATTCTCAACAATAGCAGATACATCAGCCGTTGTAACGGTTGGAGCCGTAGCATCTTTGGCGACCACAGCAGTACCGTACACTTCAAACTCCCACATGGAGAATCCCCATTGAGCCAATGCATTATTCTTTGATTTGATACGGACGTAACGCGCTGGTGTAGTGACGGTATAAGCATTCTCATATTCCGCCACTTTATCCGAGGTACTGAGTTCGTTTCCAGAGTGTTTAGGATCGCCTGAACTGGTATAGACAGTACGCCATTTCGTATCGTCTGTCGGGACATCCGGCACGGTCTCAGCTGTTTGGATGATATAGGATGTAGGATAGGCATTCTCAAACCAAATTTTCACTTGGCTTAAGGTATAGTAACCGCATAAATCCACATAGAACCATTCTTCGGCATCATAATTGATAGTAGCAGGATCGCCGTGATCGCCAGTTCCCCAACGGCTTTCTCCATTATAGATACCATCGTTGCTGAGAGAGTAACTTGTACCGGCAACATATCCAGCAGGCGTATTGCGCCCCATATATACCGGTTTTTGCAGAGCCAGGTTAAACGATGAAGAAAGAGCCATCTTCAGCGTTACAGTCTGCGGTGTGGACAGGTTTCCGTTGAAGTCCACGGCATAACACTTAATATTGTATATTTTCCCATTTTCAGTAATAGGCACATTATAGGTGTTGGCCAACGAAATATGCGCAATACCGTTGTCTAAGTCTTCAAAATAATAGAAGAGTTGTCCGGAGTTATCTGTTGCGCCGGTTATGGTTATCACCGTGTCGGTGCTTACTTTTTCTTTAGTCGCACCAGTGATAGTCGGCGCAGTCACATCGCCATTCGGGTTATTAATATAGCCGCGCTTATAGGTCATTTTCTCCGAAAGGGAGTGACCGTTCCAATGATGCGTGCCTCCAACCAATGGGACTAACCAGTTCCAGTCAAACTGCAAAGCCCCAACGCTACCGGGAATTGTACCCTCATAGGTTGCTTGGGTGTTTGCTGCGTTTCGTGTCCCCTGAAATTCCGTCACACGGTTATTGCTACCGTCTAACACATACAAGAATGGATTAGCATCCGGCCACATGGTCTGTGCATCGGTAGTAACGACCTTGTAAAGAATCTCGTTCCCCAATGTAGCCACGTAATAATCTATCACGTTGTTGGTTGCACCTCCGGCTATATTCCCATTATCATTGCGATACATCCACTCATTTTGTTCCTGTGCCGTGCCGATTCCTTTAGCATGAGCAGTAGGTGTCGGATCACTCGGACACGCGGCAGTTTTATAATAGAAGATATTGGTAATAAACATGGGGTTTCCTTTATTGCCTTCTATCTTCAACTGGTAGTTTCGAGTTTTTTCGCCTGTGAATTCACTAATGGGAATATTCACACTTGTCCATCCTCTCGCCGTGGTGGCTTTACCGGAATGACGCACCTCCGTATCATTACCATTATATGTAGAATTTCGGTTAATCGGTGTCACATAAATAGTGGTTGCTGTTGGCGTCCATATATCGAAATGCAATCCCGTATAGCCGGAAATATCAAAGGTTTGATTACCCCACTCTATTCCGTAGCCGCCATCGCTCCATGCTGTACCGACATTCACTTCCCACATATTCACTCCGTCAACAACCCTATCTGTCTTGGTGCTGCCACCTCCCCAATCGCTAAAAGAAGCCTGCAGGCTGCGATAGTACTGGCTATAAACAGAAAGTACTTGGCACTCTTCATAAGTTGGGGCAGTTGGTGCTGTCTCCAACAAAGTGCAGAACGGATTCAAGGTAATACTATTAGACGATTCTGTGTTGTTGTCATCCAATGCCGTCACTGTAAACGTATAGAGAGTGCCTTCTGTCAATCCTGTTACGGTAATCTGGTTTGACGTCGGTGTCAGCACTTGGTCAATGCCATTCGAACTATCCACAACATGGTATTGGGTGCCGCGGGTAGAGGTTACGTTTAGTACCGCAGAAGTGATTGCTCTTGAGTCCAAACTAGCAGTTAACATTGACGGCGGAAAGAAAATTGTAAGTTTGCCGGCAGAAACATCATACCTGAATAAATATCTCCCCGCCACATCCGTAGTGAGATGTACATTTGCTTCTGAACCTCCCCCTTGATATAGTCTCTTCGTTTGGTTGTTTGCGCTATATGTATTATCAGAGTTTAATCCTCGGTAGACACCACCGGTTATGACTTTGAAATCATACGTAGTCGAGGCGGTTAAGGATGGCGTTAAAAGCGTCACATATGTAGAACTCGT
Organism: uncultured Bacteroidales bacterium; assembly: GCA_937910305.1. Classification (GTDB taxonomy): domain Bacteria; phylum Bacteroidota; class Bacteroidia; order Bacteroidales; family Paludibacteraceae; genus Colicola. The sequence continues at coordinate 27,978 of CALEPS010000125.1, forward strand.
CCTGTCCCAATCAGAAAATTTATACGACGCATTTTCGGTCGCCCACGAATTCATCGAACCTGTTAGATAAATATTCTGCGTCTGGTACCATGTATTGTGTTCATAATTAAAGATGGAATAATCCTGAAATGAATTGTCAATATATGAATATGCGGATGCATTTGTGTATGAAGAAGACTCTTTGAAACCAACATTATTGTATATCGGTACTATAATAGAGAACAAATCATGGCTGTCTATGTTAGACAAGCCCGTATTTGCCATTGCTGCTCCAGCATCGCCATTATTTCGTGTATCATAGTAGAGACGCGCATGAGGTGGGTTCCACGACGCCGCAGAGCCATTACGTACGAAATAGATATGCCGTGCAACATCGGATAAATTATCATGGGCATTGCCGTCATTATCATAGTATTTGCAATCTGAAATATCTTTTTCACCTAATTGGTCAGTTCCACTGCTGCTAAAGATTACTTTCTCATAAGCGTCAGCATGCGTGTCATTATCGTACGTTACGGAATATATACCTGCTGTACCTGACACCTGAGTCATTGCATGTCCCGGCCATACGGTTTTATGTACATCATCTGTGTTGTATAGATGCGCTGTTGGTGTTGCGAACTTCCAGTAGTTATTTGCAAAATAGAAAGTGTGTCCTTCACAATCCAGAGTTTCACCTGCCGGTTCAGAGGGGGAACTACAATCTGCACCGGCTGTATAATAAATGGGGGCTGTTTTGAAGAGACCTCCATTAGCATATGACATTTGGCATACCAACTTGTATGGTGTATCTATAGTTACCGAAGATAATGTCATGCTATATTTCTGTCCGGAAACTTTGGACATCGCTCCCAGCGAAACCTCCGCTCCCGATTGCCAATCATATACATTAACGATATCCGATGCTCCTGTAACCTCATCCAGAAATTCTATCTCGATGGTCAATTCATTGGTTGAAGTGTTGTATGTAAATTCATACTCATATCCATTAGTAAAATTATCTCCTCCATCAGATCTCCCGGCACTTCTACCGGAGCAATCATTACCCACAAGAGCAGAACATTCAGCTGTAGTTTGAGACCAGTCCACAGAATTAAAAGAGGTTCCTGTCAGCGTGTAATTTCCCGCGCTCGTTTTAACCATTATATCATTTACAAACGTCGGAGCGGTTGCGGATGGCATATCAAAAAAGATACGCTTTCCTCCGTCCAGAATCGTCTTAGTGGTATTATCAAGACACAGATTGTTATTTACCGACGTGTTTACATAAGTTAGTGAGCCGGTCATGGTGAAATCGGACTCAAAAACGATTCGGTACATATTCGTGCCTATCGTACCGACAGATACCTTTACCGTTTTGGAGCCCAGCGCACCTATTGAGCCGGTATAATTGCTTTGACACAATTTTTCCGCCCATGCGGAGGTGATGTTGAAGAAAGAGAATGTAAGTAGCAGGAGTGCTACGGTCGCCATACGGGAGCGATGCTGAAAATGGTTGGTGACATGCGAATTACCCCCCCCTAAGACAAAAGAGGCCTTCGCGGGGAAAACTGACTTTTTTACACTGTTGATCATATGGTTAAGCATTATTAGCGATTTTGTGTGTTGCGTAATAAATTATTGATTTATTCCGGGTACAAAATTACTACTTTTCTCGCACTTGCGCAAATATATGCGTATGTTTTTCAACATAAAAGTACGTATATATCAACAAAAACCTGTTGATTATCAATCATTTGTCATTAAATGGGACTAAAAAAAAGTACGCACCAAGTACGTACATTTTGCTTTCCATTTCCCGTTTTTACTTCCTTCCGGCATGGGCGGAGACGTCAATCTGTCCGGTTCGCGGCACCCATTCCGAATAGACCTGCGCCGCGACCTGTTCGTCATTGCGGCTGATAGAATGCAGATAGCGGTAGAGCGGTTCATCCGTGTCGTTCGGCAGGAGCGCCAGCCGGCATTGCAGCGTGTCTCCGAGGAACGTCTCTTTCAGCCAATGGATGGTGAGACAGCGGATAGCGTGGGTGTCCATGAACGCTTCGTCCGCCGACTGCATCGCTATACTGAGGTAAGTGCGGTTATTGACATGTCCGTTGAAATCCAGGTTGATGGGATTGACGCGGTGCTCTATCTGTTGGAGCGGTGTACCGTCGGTAGGGAAACGGCATTTTCTGTGTGTCTCGGAGGTCATTTCTGCCAAGACAGGCAGTTGCGGTTGAATCGGTGTGATAGGCGCCAGACGGTGCTCCTCGGTGTCCAGCAGGGTCCAGCAGCCGTATCCGTGCGCCACCTCCACGCCGTCTTCGCGGCGGACACGGAACTCCGCATAGAGACGCAGCGCACTGATCTCGCTGTTCCATACCGTCACGTCAATCTCGTCGGACCAGAGGGCGGTCTGGGACTCGAACCAGGCGTTAAACTCCGTGATAACCCATATACGGTTCATCTTGACAACGTCAAAAGCCGCGAGATGGAGGCACGACATATACCGCGCCCAGCAGTCCTGATAATACAACAAAACGGCATTGGGCGTCATCCTGTAACGCGTGTCCATATCTGCTGCCGTAAGCGAATAACGATGCGTGTATTGATTTAAAGATTCCATAGCATTATTTTTTTGCGGGTACAAAGGTACAACAAAAATTTCATATATGCAAGAAAAATCGTCCTAAATGGCGATTTTAAGAACAAAAACATAAACACAAAAAAATTAAGCTTTTGTATATAAAATCTTGCATATTTCAAAAATTTGTAGTATCTTTGTAGCGGATTTGGGAGAAAGTTTTCTTTGTGCACTTTTCTCGCACTTTTCTCCCGCTGACGTACCTCGAATCTCCCCCTAATCACCCCGTAATCACCCCCTAATCACCCCCTTATCACCCCCTTTTGAGTCTATTTGGGGTCGGTGAAGAGTTGCGGAGAGAGGCCCCCCGACCCCCTGAAGGGGGAGAGGGAAAAGTGATGAGAGAAGCCCCCCGACCCCCTGAAGGGGGAGAGGGAAAAGGGAGGAGAGAGGCCCCCCGACCCCCTGAAGGGGGAGAGGGGAAAAGGGATGAGAGAGGCCCCCCGACCCCCTGAAGGGGGAGAGGGGAAAAGTGATGAGTACAGAAGTGCAGAGAGAGGCCCCCCGACCCCCTGAAGGGGGAGAGGGGAAAAGTAATGAGTACAGAAGTGCAGAGAGAAGAGAAGACGGCAGAGAAGAGAAGACGGCAGGGAACAACGATTATTGATAACTAAGAAGGTGTGCCAAAAGTCTTGACACACCTTCTTGGTTGTTAGATTTCAGTACCGTTTTAACACGGTATGTCGGTACCGCGGCGCGGAGCATGCGCACCACCCGGAGGAGGCGTTTCTCCACCATTTGACACAGTGAGCATCAGATTCTCCACGTGCATCATCACTACTTCTGTAGCCGGTTGAATATAATTCTTTCTTTTCATAATTCTGCTGTTTTTGATTATAGTTTATCTATTCTCATTAGATTTACTGGTCGATCTGGTTTTTCTATACGTTTTATTTTACCAAACGGCCGGTAGCGTCATAGGTCTTCTCACCGTGGCGGATGAAGAGATGACCGTTGATAAGCACCTTGGTACTTTGCTGTTCGTCACCTTGCACCTCGCCGAAGCCGGTGGCGGCATTCGACCCTTGCACGTCGAAGACAACCCGACGGACACCCGCACGAGGAGCACCTGCCGGATGCGGATTCGTCAGATCCACATAAGCGCGGTTGGCAGGCACTGTCAAATCGGTTGATCGAGCTGTTACGGCATAGAACTTAGTGCCGGAGAAGTAATAGATATTCGGCGATGCTTGAGGTATTTCGATCTCATCGAATGTACCTACCATACCATTGCTTGTTCCTGCTTCTGTTGCCGGTGTGGCATCCGTAGCATAGAACCGGAGCGCATTGGCATGAGCCTCGAACAAGTACGGTACGCCCGGTTCCAAGACATCCACTTCATCAAACACGAACTTGCCGTTTGCATCCGTTCCTGCCATCTTGTACATGGTTGCGCCGGTAACTACCAAACCTTCCGGATAGCATACCGTACCCAGTTCGCCCGGTGCCATCCAGTCATCGTCACGCGTATAATCCGGAGCCTTGAAGAAGTAAACATTGTCTACAAAGAACTCTCCAAGAGCATAGAAGTTTACAAAACCTACTTGATTCAGCGGAGCGAATGTTTTGTCCGTATAGTCAAGTATTATTTCATTCCATTGACCCGCAGTCAAAGTCTGCGATACTTTATGGAACTCACCTTCCGGAGCAATTACCGGATAAATTTCAATCGTTCCTGATTTAGCAGGATAAATGTGGAGATGTAGCTTCTGGAAGCCGGAGAAATCAACCTTATTTTCTCCACTCCATGCCCATCCAAATGATCCGCCAGCTTGATGATTATTGTCATAGAACAATACATCATCGCCTGCTCCTAAAGTCTTTCCCTGCACATTCGGAGACTCCCACCACCATTCGCGGTAATTAATAGCAACGGGAACAGCGGTTGTATAAGCATTGGAGTATAAAGATTTAACTGCTGTAGCAGGCACTGTCGGAACAGGAGCCGCATTTGGAGCTGCTAACGTATTTGCCGCCACTGCAACAGGAGCCGCCTCGTTACCTGCATCATCTTTAGCGATAACGTTAAGGCTGTAAGCAGTACCCGGGGTGAGCCCATTAATAGTAATAGTAGTAGCCGTAGCTGTTGCAGCTGAACCCGTTGCTACTTCTACTGCTCCGTTCATAACACTAAAGTTTACAGCACCGCTGTTATCTTCTGCCGAAGCCGTAATCTTCACAGAATAGAAACCGGTTTCTGTTAAGTTTGCAGCAGCATTGGTCGGTACTTCGTCATCTGCTAGAGCGGTCTCGCGATAGAAATATACATTATCCACAGCGATATACTCTCCCACAAGACCACCGGCTTGATAGTTCTCAAATGTGTACTGATACAAATCTGCCCAATTGTGTCCATCGAATTCACTCATTTCGATATCAAATGAATTCCATTGTTGACCCAAGAGATTCAATGTCTTAGGATTATTCGGGCCACCAGTTGTAATCGGGCGGAAGGTAAGACTACCTGTAGCAGAAGCCCAGATGTCAATATGAATCTTCTCCATTGTAGCAACAGAGATGTCAGCAAAGGAAACACCTATCATACCATTGCGATAAAGATTATAAAGCATATAGTTATTACCTTCCACGTCGCCTTCATTTGCATTCGGGCAATCCCACCAGCAATCATCGTAATTAGGAATAGCAGAAGGAGCTAACGAATAGGAATCGCTATAAATACTCTTTACTTGTGCGGCAGGCCATGTCGGTACAGGAGCTGCGGTAGTCGGAGCCAACAAGTGCGCATCGGTTGTGAAAGCAACTACTGCATTGTTAGCAGACTCATTGCCGGCGGCATCTTTAGCCGTGATAGTGAAGGTATAAGCTGTTGCAGCGGTCAGACTCTCTACGGTAATCTTGCCTTCTGCGGCAACATACTCAGCATCCAGTTCTGCAATGTAATAAGCGGTAACACCCTTGTTATCCGTAGCGGCTACATTGATGATTGCGCTATTCCAAGTCTTGCTATCCAGCGACGCGGAAGTCATTTCAGGTTTCTCGTTGTCTGCAATAGGTGTTACTACGATATGAGTTTCCGTATTATTCACGCCATCGCTTACTGTAATAGTAAAGTCGTACTCTGTATTAGTTGTCAAACCGGTTACATCTTGCGTGAATTCCTCTCCACTTGCATGATTCGAGATAATCGGTTCTGCACCCGCGTATGCGATAGTATAAGTAAGGAGTCCGCCCCAGTTATCGGTAGCCTGGATCTTCAGTTGTACAGAAGTCTCATTCAGTACCTCAGCCTCAGCCTTGTCAAATACCGGAGCCTCTGTATCGGAGCAAGTAGAATTCCAAGCTATTGAATTAACTGCAGGGAAATTATTGTCTAATACAAACTCGCCACCACCTTGCGCACCAATAGCGAAATAATGGTTACCAAAGGTAAGAGCCTTATAGTCAGGTGCAGAGAATGTATTCTCAATGTACCCATTTCCTTCGTTGCTGACTTTCCATCCTAATCCCGTTATTTCATCATATACTTCATTACTATAATTAGTGGTATGATTAACAACAAAATTGAAGTTATTGCGACCATTTATACGTGCCTCTGCAGAACCATCGATACGAATCTTATAGGTATTATCCGCTACTTTAGACACAGAGAGATATAATTTTTTACCATTATTGGTCAGTACCTCTGTACGGCAATAATTAGTGCGGACATAGTCAAAATTAGCGACCAAGTTGGTTGTCTCAGTAATGGTAGCAACATAAGTTGCCTCCGTAGAAACCTCAACTCCTAAATTCGTCCAATTGACAAATACATAACCTGGATTGGCAGTAGCAATAAATGAAACTTCGCTATTTTCCGCAACGGATGTTACTTCATCATCTCCTTGTTTCACAACAGCCGAACCCATTGTCGCATTATTAGAAGAAGCAGAAACAGACTTCATTCCAGAAGCCGGAGCCCAGAAATAGACGTTATCCAATGCCATCTTTCCAGAGATCGGGCCGATACCATTGAACTTAAACCAACGTACGTTGTCTTTCTGTTTTCCTGCATCGCCTTCTGCGAATTCTGACAATGCAATATCATAACTATTCCATCCTGTTCCATCGTGCGACAAACGCAGCGTCTTCAATGCGGCATCATTTATACAAATATTGATTGCATTGGTACAGGGTTGCAAAGACCACATATCAATGTGCAAGTGGGTCATAGCAGAAGCATCAACGCCCTTTCCATCTGCAGAATGGTATCCGTCAGCGGCAATGATAGCGTTATTACCATTGTCATACATACCCCATATAACCTCATTTGCAGAAGCCACATTATATATCAAGCAATTATCTCCGCTGATGTTTTTCTCCTCCATCAAAGGAACTCCACCCCAACCGTCTTTATCAAACGGATGGGCCAGGATAGAAGCAAAAGCATCGCTGTAAATGGGTAAGGACATCTTTGCCTGTTGCATCGGGTGCAGGAGCGGCTACCAAGGGTACGGTAGTGTCTATCGGCGTAGTTGCATTGACAGTAATTGCACTTGTGGACTCGTTTCCGGCGTTATCTTTTGCATAGACCTCAAAATGATATTCTGTTTCTCCGGAAAGTCCTGTAACGGTAATTACACCGGCTGATGCAACACAAATTTGGTCAATACTATTTGTAGCATCCACCACGCGGAATGAGACAACTGAACCATCCTCATCATCACTGCCACTAACTGCAATACGTACCTGATTCCATTCAGGATCACCACTTAAATCAGCAGATACCATGGTAGGAGGATTATGATCATCCAACTCTGCCTCTGAGCCATATACCTCCACTTCATACGGAGATATACCCCAATTCAAGTTTTCATATCCGGAAGTTGCCCATACACCAAAGTATCGTCCTTGCGTATTAGCAGGAAGAATATAATCAACAATAACATTAGCAGCCGGATATTCTGTATAAGTCTCTACATCAGTCCAATTTGCTCCATCAATGGAAGTACGGAATGTATAGTTATTCGGGCGTGCTGTTTCCCACTTGATACGAACAGCGGAGAGATCATACACATTTACAAAATTGATATAGAACCAATGTTCACCACTTCCGGAAGCCCACCGAGGCTCACCCCAGTTTCCATCTACTACTTGTCCGGCATTTGCTTGGTTGTAACCTGTTGTTACAACTTTGTTCAGCGCAATATTAGATAATGCCGGCTTCATTTGCACGTTGACATCTGCGACCTCCGAAATATTACCGTTATAGTCAATAGCATAGCAATGATAAGTTACGATATCATTAGATCCATCAGAGGTTATATCAAACACATTAGAGAACGAATAACTAATGCTATTATCCGGAGCAACAAGCTTATAGAACATGTCATTTGCATCAGTAGCCGTAATAGTAATTTGAGGCTCGGCTGTTATCGGATTGTATGTTGCGGCTACTGAACTAATTACCGGCGCTGTTTCATCACCTACAATTGGAGCATTGATATAATTTAACGTGTACGTGAACATAGGCACAGCCCCAGTACCAGCAGAGGTCTCCATATACGTATTGAACGGCAACTCCGTACGTACGCCTTGATTTAGATTGCAATAATTGCTATTCATATCAATCACGGCAATTGAGTTTGCTTCTTCGCGCAGTTGCGCCCAATACTCACCAAAACCGGTCTGAGCATCATTCCAAATACGGAATTGCATAGAGTAGCCATTACCTTGAAAAGTAGTTCCGCCATTCAGTTGGGCTTTCGCCATCATTTTATTGCCATAAGTAACAATGTAGAGATCTGCTATTCCCATCGGAGTTTGCGTTTCATCTGCTTTATTGTCAACTCGCGTATAGAAAGGTACATTCTTGGCAATATATGTACCAAAACCCTTACCCGAAGCGTGAGGTACCGAAGGGTCAATAGGAGTACCGGCAGCGGCATTATAAATTCTCAAGCCCCATTTAACATCGGTAGTGCTACCCGTTTGATAAAACAAGACATCTGTATATTCGTTAGTGAAAGATTCCAATTGCAACCATGCTTGTTCTCCGGCATCTGTATAAACCACAGCCCCGCCACCGATATTATCTCGGTTAAATCCGGCATCATCAAACGTTATATAAAGGCAATCATGTCCCTCGTGAGCTTGGACATTAACCACATTTGCTGGAGGAGTTATACCTGCAATTTCTTGCCATTGCAAGTTTTGACTTCCAAAATTGGTGTTGGGTGCTAAATCATACGCCCAACTCATCACAGTTGCGCAGAGGAGCGCAAAAAGAATTGTTAATTTTTTCTTCATAATATTTTGATTTTTAGATTATTGTTTTCAGGTTGTTTGCCAGTTGTTCTACGCTGCTGGCACCGACGAGGACGGAAGTGACGCCCTTTTGATCCAGCACCCATTGCAATGCTTCTTGCGCAATGGAGCGGTTGTTTTTCTTTGCCTGTGCGTCCAACTGATGAAGGTATTCCAATAACTCCGGCGTACGTCTGTCAGAAGTTAAGAAATGCTCCTTTGCCATACGGCTATCCGCCGGAATGCCGTCCAGATAACGGTCGGTCAGCAGCCCCTGCGCCAGAGGCGAGAAGGCAATAAAACCGATACCCTCTTGCGCACAGAAATCGAGAATACCCTCGTCTATCGGTTCACGGTTCAGCATATTGAGTCGTCCCTGATAGATCAGCAGCGGCACATCGTGTTCCTTTAAGTATTTGGCACCCGCCTTGAGTGGCTCCAGCGGCCAATTAGAGATACCCACATACAATGCCTTGCCGGCACGAACGACATCCACCAGCGCCTGCAGCGTCTCCTCTATCGGCGTATTCGGGTCATAGCGATGGGAATAGAACAGGTCCACATAATCCAGTTTCATCCGCTTGAGCGACTGATCGAGGCTGGACATCAGATACTTGCGGCTGCCCCACTCTCCGTAAGGACCATCCCACATCAGATAACCCGCCTTGGAAGAGATAAAGAGTTCGTCGCGGTACGGACGGAAATCCTCATCCATCAATCGTCCGAAATTGGTTTCCGCGCTACCGGCAGGGACACCATAGTTATTCGCAAAATCGAAATGAGTGATCCCATGATCGAAAGCATAACGGGTGATGGCACGGCTACGCTCGTAGGGCGCATCGTCTCCGAAATTATGCCAAAAACCCAGACTGACTTTCGGCAGCAAGATACCACTCTTGCCGCAACGGTTGTACATTGTCTCAAGACGGGCGTAGCGTTCTGAAGAAGCTGTGTATTGTGTACCCGGATTCATGATATTGATTGTTGATTGTTATTTATAACAAATCTAAAAGCGCTGCAAAGTTACTGCTTTTTTTGCACATGCGCAAATATCAAAAAGTGTTATACGGCATAAAAGTACGTATATTAAAACACTAAAACTAATATAATCAATGATTTATAATTTTAAGAAGGTCAAAAAAAGTACGGATTTAAGGGCTTCTTTTGTTCATTTCTCCACTTGCAGATTTGGTCAAATCAAAAAAAAGCAGTATCTTTGTCGTCGGAAGCGGTTTGCGAAATGAAACGAATCATTATAGTCATATTTCTATGCCTTCCTCTCGTATGTCGCGGAGAGGTCAAACTGACCGGTACACCGATCAGTTCGCAAGCGGGCACTCATCCTGCCACGATGGCTTTTGACGGAGATTTGGAGACTTATTTCAAAGCCAGTAGCGCCTACTATGGCTGGGTGGGTCTGGATTTGGGTTCACCTCATGTGATCAGTATCATCGGTTTTGCGCCGTACGGCACTTCAGCAGGAAGCAATAATGTGCAGTTAGGTATCTTCGAAGGAGCCAATCGTCCGGATTTTATGGATGCTATACCGCTGTATATCATCCCCGGGGTTTCCTTCGGCGGACAGATGAACTATATCCGTGTGAACTGCTCCCGCGGTTTTAGGTACGTCCGGTATGTAGGTCCGGATGCTAAATCGTCCGTCATGGCAGAGTTGGAGTTCTGGGGCGATCCGGGAGCCGGTGACGACAGCAGACTGGCTCAACTGACCAACCTGCCCGTTGTCAGCATTCATACCCTCAACAACCAGTTGCCGTATGACAAAGAGCATGAGATAGCGTGCTATATCTCTATCATCTCCAATGACGGTCATACTATCCTCTCCGACACCGCCGGCATCCGCGAGAGAGGCAATGCGTCCCGCGGTTTTCCGAAGAAGCCCTACCGTATCAAGTTCGCCCACAAGCAGCAGGTATTAGGTTCACCCGCCAAGGCCAAGAAATGGACGCTGATCAACAACTACGGCGACAAGACCCTGATGCGGAACCAGCTGGCGTTTGAACTCAGCCGCCGTTTCGGCATGCCTTACACGCCTTTCTGCGCGTACGTGGACGTTGTATTAAACGGAGAATACAAAGGTACGTACCAGCTATGCGACCAGATCGAAGTACGCAAGAACCGCGTGAATATTACCGAAATGACACCGCGCGACAACAGTGGGGAAGCGCTCACCGGCGGTTATCTCTTTGAGGTGGATGCCTATGCGGGTGACGAGCCGAACCAGGCGGGTGTGTTCTATTCCGATAGAAACACACCTGTTACCATTAAATCACCGGACGAAGACAGCATTACTGCGCAGCAGAAAGAGTATATCCGTGCGCATTATAGTTTGATAGAGCCGGGCGTAGGATGGAAGCAATACCTGGATCTGAATACGTTCCTGCGCCATTTTTTGGTAGGCGAAGTATCAGGAAACACCGATACTTACTGGAGCGTTTATATGTACAAACAGCGGTCGAATGACACGATTTACGTAGGTCCTGTATGGGATTTTGATCTGGCGTTCGATAATGATAGCCGCACCTATCATGTCAATGACAAACCGGATTATATCTATCGCTCCGGAGGAAGCACGGCCGGATATATGCGTAGTCTGGTGGATAAGATCGTCGTTAACGACGCTGCCGCCAAACAGCAACTGAAGGACTTATGGGCGCAGATACGCCGGTCCGGATTCACCGAAGAAGCCATACTGCAATATATCGACGATCAGGCAGAGATGCTGAATGAATCGCAGGAACTGAATTTCATCCGCTGGCCGATCATGAACCAATACGTCCATCAAAACCCGCGTATAAGAGGTTCGTACGAGGCAGAGGTGGAAAACATACGGAGTTTTATATCCAAACGTATCTCATGGATGGACAGGAAAATGGGATTTGACGCCAAGACGCTTGCCATCGACAAAGAACCAAGCGACCCAGTATCAAGTACCAAAGTGCTTCGCGACGGCAGGATAATGATCCTCCGCAACGGCAAAAGCTATACCATGGACGGAAGGGTTTGTGGTTTGTGATTTGTGATTTGTAATTTGTGGTTTGTGGTTTGTAGTTTGTAATTTTTGTATATATGTTGCGTCGTTTTTTATTGAGTAGTTGTCTCTTTGCGCTCTGCATGTCTGCGGGCGCTATGTCCACTCTGGATTCATTGCTCTCCGTTTTCGAATCGGAGGTAGCGATCTCAGCCCGTTACCGCGAAGCCCATGCGCAGCGTATTGATTCGCTGAAAAGTCTACGCCCGATGACCAAAGAGTTGCAGATCCGTATCGCACGCGAGTACCAGTATTTCCAAAGCGACAGCGCCCGGGAATGGTATTTGAAACTGACCGATGCCGAAGAGCCATACCATACGCAAGCATATATGGGTCTGGTGCAACTCAGTTCATCTATCGGCAAATACGGAGAAGGTTTTGCCATCATGGATGATATAAAAGAAGTGTCGGAAGAATTGCGTGTCGATTGGATAGAGGCGGTTTGGAGGTTGTATAACGAAGCCTACACCGCCTGCCGTATTCCGTCTTTCCAAGCGGAGTTGAAGACCAATGTGGATCTCTATTATGATTCTCTGCTGCATGAGATGGACCGCCAGGCTCTTTACCGGCACGATATACGATTGCGGCGTAACATCCTGCAGGCCATTGACTCCCATGATTTTGAGCAAGCCCTGGCTATCAACGACTCCATTCTGGCGGGGGTGAAAGAATGGTCCCACCCCTACGCCATCGAAGCCTATGAGCGCGCGATGCTCTACGAGCAATCGGGAAAAGACAGGAAACGTATCGAATGGCTGACGCGGTCTGCGATAGCCGACGTGCGGTGCGGTATCACCGATAACGGCTCATCATGGCTGGTAGCCAAAGAATGTTACGAGTCCGGAGATTTGGGACGGGCTTTTCATTTCAGCGACTATTCGCTGACCAACGCATCTCTTTTCAATGCCCCAACCCGATTCATTCAGACATACTCACTGGGGCACGAGATCAGCGGCAGTTACGAGAAACATATGCACCGCTCGTATGTGATGCTTGTGATCGGTCTGTCGGCATTGGCAGTAGCCCTGCTGGCATTGGCTATCGGCACTCTTTTCTCCCTGAGGCAAAACCACAAATTGCACGTATTGAACCGGGAGATGGAGACCATGAACGAGCAACTGCGCGCTATCAACCACCAGCTAAAAGACGCCAACAAAGTGAAAGAACAGTATATCTGCCGGTATCTGGAGGTATATAGCGACTATATCCGCCGTCTGACCACTATGGCGCGCAAGGCGGGAGAGAAAGACCCTGCTTCTTTTATGGACAGAGAGATGGACAATTTCTACCGTTCATTCGACGATACGTTCCTCTCGCTGTATGGTTCCTTTGTCACGGATTTCAATGCGTTACTGAAACCGGAAGCGCGGCTTACGCCCAAACCCGGCGAACGAATGACGATAGAGATGCGTATTTTTGCGCTGATACTGTTAGGTATTACCAGCAGCGCGAAGATTGCGGAACTGCTATGCTACAGTCCGAACACCATCAGTAACTACCGCGTGAAGATGAAAAACGCCTCTCTCGGCGACCGGGACAGTTTCGAACAACGCGTACAAGAAATCGGGAAATAAAAAAAGACACCTTTCAGTGTCTTGTGTCCCCCGAGGGGCTCGAACCCTCGACCCACTGATTAAGAGTCAGTTGCTCTACCAACTGAGCTAGGGAGACCTGCTTGCACTAATACTCGCACGACTGCGCGCTCTGCGCTTGTATAGTGCTACGTATTGTGCCACTTTTTTGAAAAGCGGTGAAGTGAACCATTTTTCTCGAGCGAAGCTCTCTCGATCAAAAGCGGGTGCAAAGGTACTGCTTTTTTCTGACATGACCAAATATTTTTCAAAAAAAATGCATCTAAGGGTGCATTTTCTTTTATTGCAGGCTCTCTGCGAAAAGCTCTGCTTCTGTTATTTGGTCTATTTTGCCGACATCCATCATCCTGTAGTTCTGCGGCACATAGGCATGCAGAGGCACTTCCTCCATGATGTCCAGATAAAAAGGTATCAGCGAGAATTTAGTCTCCTCCATCTGCTGCAAACGGGAAAGAACGTCCTCATTAAGAATCTGCATGCCGGAGAACGCAAGATGGCGAAGCCTACCTCCGGAAGTTCTACGACCGTCCTCAGGACGCTCGATCGAGCGGAGCTCTTCACCCTGAAGGGAAGAGGGCTTCATTTCGCCCGTAGCGATATTAGTCCATCCGCGTAAGTAGTTCTGCTCGTCAAACAGAAGATAGCGCTGCGTTTGGCGTTCGCTGACCACCAGTTGGGAAACGCCGGTCTCTTCATAGTGCGCCACAAGCGCCTTGATATCAATATTAGATAGGATATCTACATTACATGCCAGAACCGGACCATTGCCCATGAGAGATCCCGCTTTCCGCAGTCCTCCGCCGGTATCCAAGAGGCAATCGCGTTCGTCCGAGATGGTGATATGTGTTCCCCAACCGTCATTGGCACGGACGGCATCGATAATCATGTCCGGAAAATGATGGACGTTCACAACGATATCGGTTATTCCCGCCTCGCGCAGTTTCTCCACCTGCCATTGCAACAGGCTTTTTCCCGCCAGCGGCACAAGCGCCTTGGGCATCGTATCAGTGAGCGGTTTGAGGCGTGTGCCAAGCCCCGCGGAAAAAATAAAAGCAATTTTACATTTTCTCATTTGTTCATTTCCTCATTTATTCAGCCATTTGTCTATTCCTCTTTCTCTATGGATGAGATGGATGCGGACGGGGTATTTGTCCTTGAGGTGCTGCG